>JBFZFE010000322.1:0-10823 GCA_041306525.1 Verrucomicrobiota bacterium
CCAGTTCCAACATTGTCAAGAATGACACGGATGCGGGCGAAAGTCGAAAGATCGTAGGGTCCGAGTGAGTAGATTTCCGCTTGGTCTGTGACTTGCGCTCCGCTGTCATGCGCGTTGACGCACGCTTCCTCAAAGTTCACCGTTGTTCCCGACACAGACTTCACACGGACGATTTCATAATTGGCAGGGGTCGTTGTGTGTCCAAGAAACAGAATGTCACCAGCCGCAATGTTTGTTGCCGATGTTACAACGCAGGATGTGGCCCCGGCAGACACAGCACCGTTGAGGGTGGTGTTTGCGATAGATGCGCCGACCGCCATCTGGATGGCGTCGAGTTGTCGCCATGCCTGATTATCGCTGCCGTGATAACTCGCTTCAATCCGAACTTTCGGCCCGATAGTGTAGGCGCTTCCGGTGGAGCGTGCCAGCGCTATTCCGAACGATGCCGCTAGCTTATTCGTCACCGTCTGGATTGCTGTGTGGCCAGCCTGTGCGTCTGCGGCGATGGCAGTTGCCCAGTCGGTAACGACCGTCGCTATTGTCTTCGTGAGGTTCGTGGTCGTCATGGGTTTTCCGTCCGTTCACAGTGCGTTGAGTTCAGCGACGATACCTGCATCGTTCAACATAGTAGACCGGATGATATATTCAATCTCGCTGTCGCTCAGGTCATTGCCTTTGCTCTGAGCCGTGCTGTTTATCTCCAATGCACGCTTGCCGAGATGGGCGGCTGCTGTTGCCAGGAAATCACCGGGCGCCAATAGTTTTCCTGCGAGCGTCACCCGGTTTGCATGGTTAGCGGTCCCGGCATCCTCGGCGAGAATGATTCCGGTTTCGATGATCAGTTGCGATTGAATGCGCCCGGTCATGTTGCTTCCGGGGGACATGGCGGATTGGACTACTGCTAAGCTCATATGCTTGTCCTTTACTTGATCGCACGGCCGTCGAGGTTGAACGAATTGGCCGGCAACCGAACGACGAACTGCGCCGCATCGGTGACAGGAACGCAGTCCATCCAGAATGTCTCACCGTCCGCGGTGACGTCGATGGTCGAGCCGCCAGAGGTTGTCGACACCCGGAAGGCATCAGTCGTAAGTCCGGACGCGATCACGTAGTACACAGTACCAACAGTCACGCCGGTCGGGATCGATTCGTTGGCCACCTGGAAGAACACCACGCGATTGCCGGTCGTGAGGCCGTGACCCTTCGACAGGAACAGGTCATCCGAGGCGGCAACGGTCGCAGCGCCTTGCTTGGACGTACCGATCGGCGCATTGTCAATGTTTGTACCAGCGGTGAGAGCGGTATGGGCTGATACGAAGTTGACAGTGGTTCCGGCCGGGACGTCGAACTCCAACTGGCTCGGGACCAGTTGCTTCTGCCGGGAGGCGGCGCTGGCCGGCGTGGTAGCCTTGCGAGCGTAGGCCGGGCTTCCGCCGGTGACTTCGGTGGTGTAGTCCGAGAACAGACCGATGTGCGTTACACCGGTTCCGTCAAGGGCTGCGTGCACTCCTGCGTCGGTCAAAGGCATTTTGTGATTCCTTTATTGGATGGATTGCACTATGTGCAATGGTTGGCGTTGATAGTCAATGAATCCTGCCAACGTGGAATGGCACGGTGTGAAAATTATTCACAACGTACATTTGACCTTTGTTTTTCGCGGTGGATGGTGGCAGCGTCCTTGCTACACACCACACGGAGCAATCCACATGGCCACCATTCCCGCCGCCACCCAGCTTTCCCCGATTTCCGGGGACATCACCACGCCGGCCACCGCCGCCGCTTCGGCCATGACCTTCGCCAATAACGGCCGGGTCCTGCTCGCGATCAGTTCCGGGGCCACCCCCGCGACGCTGACCATAACCACCCCGAAGGTGGTTCCCGTGGTCCCCGGCGTGTCTCTGACCGTCCAGGACCCGACCGTGTCGATCGCCGCCACCAGCAACTACTTGCTCGGGCCGTTCGATACCAGCATCTTCAACGACGCCAACGGTGAGGTCGCCATCGCCTTCTCCGCCACCACGTCCATCGTGGTCCAGGCCTACACGATGCCGCTGGTTGGGTGACCGGCGTGGCTTCGACAACCGTCATAACCACAGCGATTTTGGCTCTCGCGGGGATTTCGGATCCCCTCGCTGCGTCGCTTGTCGGCAAGACGGTTGCCGAGGCCGGGGAATGGCTGGAAGTGATCTATCTGCTCAAGACCTCGACCGAGATGGTCACCGCCGGGATGGTCAAGAAATACGGCCTGGAAGGTCAGTCGGTCGAGCAGTTCACCGCCGGCGAGGTGCTTGCATGCTTGAGGTTCATCAAAAAGCTGGCCAGCACCGGAGGCCCGTGCATCGTTCCGATCTACTTTGAGGCTCCGGCGTGACCATGTTCGAAGGCGCGTCACAGCATCAATTGCTCGCGGACTGGGTCACGTCCTGGACCAATCAGCCGGAGTGGACTTGGGCCAGCGAGTGGCAGACCTTGGCCAGTCGTGGACAGGCGCTCGCATGCAACGATCCGTTTGCTGCCGCCCTGGTCGCCGCGATCATCCAGGGCACCCTCGGCCCCACCGGGCTGCGCCACTCCAGCCTGTGCGATCCAGACCAGGGCCGGGCCACCACCACCGAGCAGACCAGGGCACGGCGCCGGGAGTTCAATGCCGCGACCGCAGCGTCCTGGATCGGCCGAGATCTGGATGCCGATGGCGTGCGCACCCGCCGCGACCTGGAAGAGGCCCTGGCCTGGTCTGCCTTCGTCACCGGCGACGGCTTCGCCATCCGCTTGTGGCGTGATGGCCGGTCCGTGTGGCGCATCGTTGATCAATCTCGCGTCTGCAACCCCCTCGGGAAAGGCAACGGCCCGAACCTGCGAGATGGGTTTGCCCTGGATTCCAGCGGGAAAGTTACCGGCATCTACGCATCCACCGGGAACTTCACCACCACCGGATACTGGAAGCCCTCCGAGCCGGTGTTCATCCCCTGGACCGCTGAAGATGGCACGCCAAACGTCATCCATCGGGTCGGCTTCCGGCTGCCTGGGATGATGCGTGGCGTGTCCCGCTTCGCACCGATGATCGTGATGACCCGGCAGATCAGCGGTGTCCTTGAAAGCCACGTCGCAGGCAAACGGTTGCAGGCCATCATGGCCATGATCACCGAGGCCGAAAGCCCGGAGGCATGGGCTGCCGCTCTCGCTGCTGGTACTGCCGTTGATCCGACGAGGCTGCGCATCCAAGGGCCGCTGAATGTGTGGGTCAAATCGCCTGACTCCGGCGAGGTGCAGTTCACCGATACCAAGTTCAACGGCCAGGACCTGGAAGCATATCTGAAGATCTGCTACCGTGTGCTGTGTGCCGTGAATCAGGTGCCGGTTGACGTGGTTCTATGCCAGATGGGCGACGCTCCGCTTTCGTCAGCGCGGGCCGGGCTGGACCAGTTCGACCGCACATGTACCACGGAGCAGGAACGGCATATTGCGGAATGCGCTTCTGCCATCGATCGCACTGTCATATCCGATGCCGTTGCCATGAGCGAGCTTTCGATCGGCACATCGACTTGGCCGCAGGCGATGGCTGGAAAGTACAGCCGACCGCCAAAGTACAGCACCGACCGAAAGAAAGACGCGGACACCATTGAGAAATTGATGGCGGTTGGATTCAGCGGAACCACCGCATTCGCAACGGTTGGCGCAGACTGGGAAGACGAGCAGGAGCAGAGGCGGGCCGAGTCCGAGTTCACCGCCGCCCAGGAATCAACAAAGAAGTCAGACGCCGCCTTTGTGCAACGGGTCGCGGACGCCAAGGCCTTCATCGATTCATCGGGAGTCGAGGACCTTACCTGGCCAATCGTGCTTGCCGCAGGCGCAGCGCAGACTGCCCCCGGTGCCTTCATCAGCGCCCTCGCGAAACCGGAAGCGACCGGATCAGCTTCGGCCGGCGGCGACGCCGCTACGCCAATACCACAGACAGAGCCGCAAAATCCTCCGGCCGAAGACCAGGAAGATACCGGGGAGGAAGACCAGAAATGATCCGCTCTCACCTATTGGAACTGTTCACGGCACAGGCCTGGAATCTCCATTTCCCGGTATGGAATCGCATCGCGTCAATGTTGGATGCTCATGCTGCCGGGAGATCCGAAAAGGAAGCATGGCGCAGGGATTCAATCCTCTCCCTCATGCTTGAGGATGACGACGAGAAATCCCCGCCAATTCCAGAGGAAACGCACGACACGACGGATGATGGCATTGCCGTCATCTCCGTCCGTGGTGTCCTGGCCATGCATTCCGACCAGATCAATGGGTCAAGCCAGCCAACCGGGCGCAGCTATGACAGCATCCAGGAACAGATTCTTGCCGCGTCAATTGATCCTTCCATTCGGTCCATTGTGCTGCGGTTGGAAACCCCTGGCGGCAGCGCGTGCGGATGCCAGGAGACATACGACGCCATCCTTTGCGCGTCTAACTTGAAACCTGTTCATGCGTTCATCGACGGTTATTGCTACTCGGCAGGGTATTACCTTGCCGCCGCCTGCAATACCATCACGGCAAGTTCGCGGTCGGCCGAGCTTGGTAGCATCGGCACAATCATGTCACTGTGGGACACCAGCGAGAGAGACAAAAAAGAAGGGTATCGCAAGGTTGTGGTCAGGGCCGGAGAGTTCAAGGCACCGGCACAACCTGGCGAGGAAATCACCGATGTCTCCCGCGCTGAACTACAGCGCACGGTTGACGCCTACGGGGCCGCGTTTCACGACGCCGTTAGGTCTGGACGAGGCCTGACCGATGAACAAGGTTCGGCCGTGCTCAACGGCAGGGTGTTCATGGCTTCAGAGTCCATCGCCCTTGGACTGATCGACAGCATTGCATCATTCACCCAATTCATCACCGGCCTTTCTGCCGGGGAGGTTCCAATGATCTTCGGCAAGAAGACCCCACCAGCAACATCACCCCCGGCCGCAACTGCGGCCACAACCCCGGCGGCGACCGCTGCCAAGGAAGGACAGGAGATGCTCACCATCCCAGCCCTTGCGGCACTCATCGCCGCTGATCCCACCCACGCCATTTTGATTTCCGACCTGGCCAAAGCCGGGCAGGACGAGCCGTCCATCGTGCGAGCCGTCGCGGAAGCCAAGAACAAGGCATCCACTGAGGCCGCCGCCAAGCGACTGGAAGAAATGACCAGCAAGCTGGCCGCTGCCGAGAAAGCCTTGGTTGACGAGAAGGCTGCGCATGCCGCTACCGCCGACTCGTTGGCCAAGATCAAGGCCCACGCCACGACCCACCAGGATCCTGGCAACGGCGGGAGCGTGCGCACCGTCACCCGCGCCGAGTTCGCGAAAAACCAGGCAAATCTGGCCCCCCTCGTCGCCTCCCGCCAGGTAACAGTCGTCGACTGATACCACAGACCAAACACCCCCCCCTGACCACAAGAAAGAACCACTCCCATGAGTGCAAACACCCTGACCGGACTCATCCCCACCATCTACGAGGCGCTGAAAGTCGTTGCCCGCGAAAGCGTCGGCATGGTCAGCGCCGTGTCCCGCGACTCGCAGGCCAGCCGCGCCGCGAAAGATCAGACGGTGCGATCGCCCGTCGTGCCGGCCGCTGTCGGAGAAGACAGCACCCCCAGCAACGTTTCTCCGAACACCACCGGACAGACCGTTGCGTACACCGATGTGTCCATCACGAAGGTCCGTGCGTTCCCGTTCAACATCACCGGCGAGGAAGGAATGTCGCTTGGGGCGAACCTGGAAATCTGGCGACGAGATAACATCGCCCAGGCTATCCGCGCCGCCGTGAACGAGATGGAAACTGACCTGGCTGCGCTCTACAAGAAGGCCAGCCGCGCCTACGGTACGGCCGGCACCGCTCCGTTCGGGACATCTGGAGACATGACCGACCTGAGCAATGCGCTGAGGATCATTTCCGACAACGGCGCTCCTGACACTGGGCTTCGCATGGTCATGAGCACTGGCGCTTGGGCTAACATGCTCGGTAAGCAGGCCAACCTGTTCAAGGTCAATGAGGCCGGAACTGATGAAACGCTGCGCCGTGGTGCCATTGGCGAATTGTTTGGATGCATGATCGGGAAGTCGGCCAAACTCGTTTCGCACACCAAGGGCGCGGGAACTGGCTACGACATCAACAACGGCAGCGGCGAAGCCGTTGGTCAGACCACCATCACCCTGGACGGCGGAACCGTGAACACCACCGGCATCAAGGCCGGCGACGTTGTGACTTTCGCCGGGGCCTCGACCGCACACCGATACGTCGTGACAACCGGGCTTACCGCTGTCGGTGGCGACATCGTGCTTGGAGCCCCCGGCCTCCAGATCGCCGAGGCCGACGCCGCTGAGATGACGATCGGGGACAGCTACACCCCGTCGCTGGTCTTCCACAACTCTGCGTTTCACCTGGCCACCCGGCTTCCCGCTCTCCCCGAGGGCGGCGACTGTGCGGACGACAGGATCACGGTCGTGGACCCCATCACCGGCCTGACCCTGGAGTTCGCGACCTATCGCCAGTATCGTCAGGTCCGCTATGAGGTCGCCGTGGCTTGGGGCGTGGCTGCTCCGAATCCGGAGTACAGCGCGATCATCCTCGGTTGATCTTCGTCCTACATCGGCCCCATGTGTTCATCCATGGGGCCACTACTGCGGGGTAGTGAAGTGGAAACACACATGGTTCATACCCATGAGATCGCCGGTTCGATCCCGGCCCCCGCTATATAGAAGGGCACGACATGGCCAACGGAGAAAAACCAGTTGAGCACAAGGCCAAGGGCTGATGCCGTGGGCCTCCGTGATCTTGCCGCAATGCACCGATCAAAGGTGCTGGACAATCCGGCCGGGATCTCGGAAGAGATCGTTTTCCTTCCTGCGTCAGGTGGCGAGTTCTACATTTATGGGAGCTGGACCGAGCGCCCAACCGACGAGCGGCGAGAGTTCGGAGTTGGGGCGCGGGGAACCATCGGCGGAATCGCAACCTTGAATCTGTCCAAGGCCGCAGTGCCAGAGCTTACCAGGGCCGACCGGTTCCGGCGCGTCGAGACTGACGAAGAATGGATCGTTGAGCAGATCGAAACCATCACGTCGGTTGGCTGGCGCGTCACCCTTTCCAAGCCCGACAAGACACGGGCGAAAGGGGCAAGGTAAATGGCCGTCACCCCAACCGGTTCGCTGTCAATTCCGCTGCATCAACTGCGGACGATGCTGCTGGCTTCCACGTCCTGGCAGTCCTGGGCCGGCAGCTTGATCCTGGCCACGGCACAGACCTACCTGGTCGAGGCACCGGAAGACGCGCTTTTCCCGCATGCCGTGATCGACCTTGGCACCGACCAGGGCGCGACGCGGGATGGATGCTCAACTGATCGCTTCACCCGTACAGGCGGCGCGGTCCTGTATATCTGCGACGATGTAGCATCGTCTGATGTTCGCGACAATACCGACGTCCTTACCGAGTTCATGAACCGCGCCGATGCCGTCATGGCTGATATTGAAAAGTATCCTCCTGGTGGCGGCATGCCCCTGGCTTTGAACGGTTGGAGCATGCTTGGATTGCAGCGGATGATCGACGACCAAAGGGACAAGCATGGCGACATCCTAGAAGCCGCGTTTTCTCTGACCTTCGCGGTGTGGCCGTGATTGAATACAAGAACCTTCACGGCGTAACGCTTGAGCTTCCCGCTCGCGGGCTGGTGCTTGACTGCTACAGCATGAAGCTTCCCGGACTAGAAGCGGTGGAAATTGACGACACTGACTTGTCCAGCACGTTCCGGAAGACGTTTGCCGCCCGCATACGCGGGCTAAAAGAATTGCGCACTGTTCTGCGTTATCGTCCCGGCCGGTACATCCCGGTTGGTGATGACGATGAAATGTTTTGGGTAAACCTTCCGGCAACCGACAAAGAGCCGGCAGCGCGATACGTCAGCCGTGGGCATATGTCGGGGATTGAACTCCCCACCGCAAACCATGAGAGGGCCGAACTAGCCGCTACGATAAAGGTGGTAGAGCCGATGCATCTTGCGCCGTATGTGGTTGGCGATGTTGCTCCGTCAGTCCCAGTGGACATCATCGACACGGCAACGTTGCGATGGAACATAGATTCGTCAGATAATCCGATAAGCCCTCTAGTCGCAACGGCAGGAGGGTTTGATCTGACCGGAGGAGACTATGTAAAAAGCACCACCGCGTTCGGAGCCGTTGCAGCAATCCCTAATGCGGCATATAGTTACGATAGCACCGATCCATCGTTACTCTCTGTATGGCAGAGCGACGGATGCACTATGGTCCTTGTTGCCAAGTATCGAGCAACGCTTGTGCAGGAACAGTCATTATTCGGCGGCCAGACAGTTTCCGGAGGTGGCGAAACGTGCATAGCAATGCAGCGCTTGAATTCTACATATGGCCAGATCATTGTTACACATAACGGCTCGTCAGTTATATTGTCCGACATTGTTGCGCCAGACACGGATATATTGTGCGTTGCAAGAATCAAGACTGGATCATCTAGGGCATACATAAATAATGTATTATATACAGGTTCTGCTGGTGGTAGCCCGATAGAGCTCAACAGAATAACCGTTGGCAGGCGGATTGGCTTTACTGGAGCCAAGATGCCGGCTTTTAGGGATCTTGCATTTTGGAATTACGCTCTTTCCGACTCCGACTTTGAAACACTCAACTCCCAACTCTGCACAGAGTACGGCATATGATCACCCTACGTCACTCCGTTGACCCAAAGCTAATGGAACTCCTGGCCAGAACTGAGCCATTGGACCTGATCAATTTTCTGCGCAAGGACGTTAAGGAAAACTCCAAGGCCACGCTTGAGGCAGTGCGCAATTTAACCCCGAAGCGTTCCGGTTTGCTCAAGCAATCGCTGGGCATCACGATGAAAAAGAAGGCTTCATCCGGGGAGATCTTCGCAATCGTTTCGCCTCGGGACAATCAGGTGATGGACTTTGGAGAAGGCGACCGGGTCCTTTTCACCTCGGCAACGCTCAAGTCCATCATGAAGCATAAGCGGTTTGCAAAGATGGCGGCGCAAGGTGTCAAGACCGTATCACAAAAGACACCATTCCTTTACGTCTATGGGATAGAGCACGGATTTCGTCGCAACGGCAGACTTGCTCGCTTGGCCGGTGGTGCGCAAATGTTCACGCGCGGATTCAATAGCGGCAAGCAGGGCTTTATCGATAACATGGGCAAAGACCTGTGGGAATGGATCAGCAAAGCAGTGCCGCCGAAGACTAAGCCGGGGAATCCGAATCCACTGCCTGCAACCACAACCGATAGCAGCGGACGAACCCGTTCCGGTCGGATGGTTGAATATATGCGCAATGGCAAAACGGTCAGGTATCAAGCAAGGTATTCCACATATCGCGGCCGACGCCGCACAACACCATACGTCCGCGCACCACGTCGGGCGCAGACCTACAGCGTCCCGGCCAACGCCTGACGCGAAAGAAAGGAGCCAAAAATGGCTACTGAATACAAGACGCTGGCCGGACTCACCCTGTCCGCTCCCGGCCGCCCTTCCTTCCTCCTCACCGTGATCAGCGTCAAGCTGCCAAGCACGGCATCCCAAGAGATCGCCGACAACGACCTGTCCAGCACGGTGGCCAAGAGCTTTGCCGGCGCAGTCGTTGACTATGGCGAGGTCAGCGGCACGGCCCGGTTCAAGCCTGGGCTGACCATCCCGGTTGCCCAACCTGACGAGCCTTGGTTGCTTAGCTTTCCGCTGGTTGGAGTGCAGTCCACCGCCGGACGGTTCGACTTCATCGGGCACTTCACGAAGGCCGACATGCCGGAGGCCACCACCGACAACCGCGCCGAGGTTGCCTTCACCATCAAGGTCAACAGCCGGCCGGTGTTCACCGAGGGAGCGTGATCGTATGCCACTAACCAAGGACCAGATCCTTGCCGCAGCCAAGCGGGACATCACCACCGTTCACGTTCCAGCTCTCGGCGGGGACGTGTGCGTGCGGCCGCTGTCAGGCGCTGAGGCTTCGGAGGTCTACGCCGCATGCTCCGACCGCAAGGGCATCACCGAGGCGATCGTTGCGCGTTCACTCTGCGACGATCAGGGCAACCGCTTGTTTGAGGTCAGCGAAACCGCTGCACTCTTCGACAAGCCGTACAATGCCCTGACGCCGTTGATGGAGGCCGCAATGCGGATCAACCTCGTCGGCATTGAGGCGCAAGACGACGCAAAAAAAGGCTGATCCGTGACGGCCGCCGGTTTGACTGGTTCTTTATCGCAAGGGAGCTGGGCATGCCGGTGGCCGAGGCGCAAGAGCGGATCAGCGAGGCCGAGTTCCAGGAGTGGCGCATCTGGCTCAAGCTGCGCCAGGAGATCCAGGAGCGCATTGCCAAGGGCCTTCCGCCTGTCCCGGTTGATGGTGCCGAAACCATGAGCGCAGAGGAGACGGTTGAATATATGCGAACCTTAGCCGCGCAGATGAACGCACAGTTCACGAAGGGGTAGACCATGGCCGGAACCGTTCAAGGCGTCGTGCAGGTGATCCTGTCCGCTAGGGACAAGGACCTGGCCAATAATTTCAAGAAGGCATCCAGCGAAATCCAACGATTTGGCGAAGGAGTTTCGTCACTTACAAAATGGGTTGTTGGACTCGGAGCAGCATTTGCTGGGATGAGGGCCGTTTCTTTTGTTGCGGACAGCATGAAGAGAGTTTCCGCGCTAAATGACGAGGCCGCACAGCTAGGCATAACAACGGAATCGATGAGCCGCCTAAACTATGCTGCGCAGAGCATGGGGGCTACGCACGGCGAGCTATCAGGAATGATGGCTCGATTCCAGGTAACAATGTCCAAGGC
>JBFZFE010000323.1:0-5409 GCA_041306525.1 Verrucomicrobiota bacterium
CCTTGGCGAACACGGGCTTGCACGCGATAAGTGCCGCGCTGGCGGATGTTGTACAGGGGAAGAACATCAATTTTGCGGTTGAGTGTCTGGGTCGCGGGGATCAGCACGTTCCCTTCGGTCCGGACGCCGCCGTGGCCTTTCATCATGCGCCCGGCTTCATCTGTCACGATGAAGTCCAGCCAGCCATCGGCATCACCACCCAGAAGTTCAACATTCCGGCCTGTGTTGTTTCGCAGGCTGATGCTGAGCGGAATGCTCTCGTACAGCAGGAAAACGTCCTTGTCGGCGCGCAGCTGGACAGAAAGCTGGGCGTGGGCGGCGCTGCAGAACACCGCGTGCATTACCAACAGTACGACCCATTTCATACGGTCTCCTAGGCGACAGCCTTGAGGAATTCCTTGTTTGTCTTGAACTTCGACAGACCGGTCAGCAAGCGCGGCAGGGCTTCCTCGGGCGACAAACCACTGAGGGCGCGCCGGGTGCGGGTGATCGCATCGAGATCCTTGGGCGCCAGCAACAACTCCTCGCGGCGCGTGCCGGAGGCGTTGATATCCACGGCGGGCCAATAGCGTTGCTCGGCGATTTTGCGTGAAAGGACCAGTTCCAAGTTACCGGTGCCTTTGAACTCCTGGAAGATCAGTTCGTCCATGCGCGAACCGGTTTCAATCAGCGCGGTGGCGACGATGGTCAGGGAGCCGCCCTCTTCGGCCTTGCGAGCCGAGGCAAATATCCGCCGCGGCTGCTCCATCGCGCGCGCATCGAGCCCGCCGGTCATGGTGCGCCCCGTCGAGCCGATGTAGTTGTTGAAGGCGCGAGCCAAGCGGGTGATGGAATCGAGGACGACGAAAACATCGCGGCCATATTCAACCAGACGCTTGGCGCGCTCAATCGCCATCTTGGCCGTGCGCACGTGGTCCTCAATGGTCTGGTCGTTGGTGGATGCAATGACTTCCCCACCCTTGACGGAGCGGCGAAAATCAGTCGTCTCCTCCGGCCGCTCATCAACCAACAGCACAATCAAATGAACGTCGGGGTGATTGGTCAAAACAGCATCCGCGACGTGGTGCAGCAGCGTGGTCTTGCCCGTTCGCGGCGCCGCAACGATCAATCCTCGCGTGCCCTTGCCGATGGGCGAAACGATATCCATCACCCGCGTCGTCATGCGGTCGGCAGCCGTTTCCAAGACGTAGCGTTGATTGGGATTGATGCTGGTCAGGTCATCGAATTTCTTCAGGGCAGCAAACTTGTCGGGCGCCTCGCCATTGATCGTCTGGATCTCGATCAGTTGCGGGCTGCCTTTGCGCGGCGGCGCGGCTTGGCCGGCAATCTCCAGCCCCGGGCGCAACCGGAATTTGCGGATGATCTCGGGCGAAACATAAATGTCAGCCGGGTTGGCCTGATAGCTGCGCGCCGGGTTGCGAAGAAAACCAAAGCCTTTTTCGCCGACCTCCAGCACACCGCGCGCGGGTATTTCTGCGCGCGGCCGTTCTTGACGGTGCTGGTGATGTTGCGGGTGTTGCTGCTGCTGCTGCGGCTGCTGCGACTGCGGCGGCGCCGGCTGTTGCTGCTCCACTCGCTCGGGTGCGGAAGCAGCCTGTTGCGGCGGCTGTTGTGACTGTGGCTCAGTCCGCGACTGTTGTTGTTCGTTCTCTTTTGTCATGACAATTCAATATGACTGATGCTGGTGGAAATCGGTTAGGCCCAAACTCGACAACCGTCACCAACTCTGGTTATCGGGCAATCCCGCGTTCAGACTTACGACAGAAGTCGATGAAATGCTCGATCTCTTTGCTGGGCGGAACTTCGCGCGACACTGTATCCAACGCATTACTCAGTGTCAATCCCGCGCCAAAGACTATTTTGAAGGCCTTCCGCAGCGCGCTTTGCACCTCAGGCGTGACGCCATTGCGCTCCAAACCGACCTTGTTGACGCTGCGCGTCACGCCGGGG
The DNA here is from genome assembly GCA_041306525.1 of Verrucomicrobiota bacterium. GTDB lineage: Bacteria > Verrucomicrobiota > Verrucomicrobiia > Palsa-1439 > Palsa-1439 > JBFZFE01. The sequence goes on from JBFZFE010000323.1 coordinate 1,951, forward strand.
TTGCCATCCACGATCATGTATGGCGGCACGTCTTGTGTCACCTTTGTGCAGCCGCCCACGATCGACATCGCACCCAACCGGCAGAACTGATGCACAGCCGCCAAGCCCCCCAAGATCACATGGTCCTCAACCACGACGTGTCCAGCCAAGGTGCCATTGTTCGAGAAAATGACGTGGCTGCCCACCTGACAATCGTGGGCGATGTGGGCATAAGCCAGGAAATTGTTGTGCGAGCCGACCCGCGTGTAGCCGCCGTCATTCGTGGCCAGGTGAACTGTCACGTGCTCACGGAAAACGTTGTCCGAACCCACCTCAAGGCGGCAGTCCCCGCCCTTGAACTTCAGGTCTTGCGTCTTCAGGCCAATACAGGCGAACGGGAAAAACTCACAACGCGGGCCAATGCGGGTCAGACCGTCAATCACCACATGTGAGTGAAGCCGGCAGCCATCGCCCAGCGTGACCCCGCCCCCGACCACGCTGTAGGGACCGACAATACAGTCATTGCCAATTTGCGCCTTGGGATCGACAACCGCCGTGGGATGGATTTGTGTCATTTGTCCACGACAGTAAACATGACTTCCGCCTCACTGACGACTTCATCGCCCACTTTGCAGGTGCCTTGGGCCCGGCCGATCTTGCCGCGCATTTTGCCCAACTGGATCTCGATGATCAACTGATCTCCCGGCCTGACCGGCTTGCGCCACTTCACGTTGTTGGCGCTCATGAAGTAGGCCACCTTCGTTGCCGGGTCGCCGCCCTGCTGCAACATCAGGATACCGGCCACTTGGGCCATGGCCTCGATCTGCAAAACCCCCGGCATGATCGGGTGACCGGGGAAATGGCCTTGGAAAAACGGCTCGTTGATCGTGACGTTCTTCAGGCCAATGATCTTATCCCCTTCAATCTTCAGGATCCGGTCCACCATCATGAAGGGATACCGGTGCGGCAGGATGCTCATCAGCCGCATGATGTCCATCTGGACCTCCCCTTGGGGAGTCGGCATTGGGAAAGCCGGCAGCGCCGGTGGCGGCACCGTTGCCGCGACTGCGGGAGATTGCTTCTCGGCCAGTTTGGCGAGTGCCCGGGTAAGCTCGGCGTTCAGACCGTGACCGGGGCGAACCAGGACGATGTGGGCGCAAAGCGGGCGCCCCAACAAGGTGATGTCGCCAACCACGTCCAGGATCTTGTGCCGGACAAATTCATCACGGAAGCGCAACGGCTCAGTAGCCAACACAGATTCGTTGCGAATCAACACGGCGTTTTCCAGGCTGCCGCCCTTGATCAGCCCTTTGTCGATGAGGTAATGCAGCTCATCGAAGAAAGCGAAGGTGCGCGCCGGTGCAATTTGCGTTTCAAACGTCTCGGGGTTGATCGGCAAGCTCAAGAACTGCGAATCCAATCCCGCTTTCCCGTAGTGGATCGTGCAGCTTACCCGCAGTTGATCACTCGGCAGCACAATCGCCAGCGATTCGCCGAGCTGAACATGCACCACTTCCTTGGGCTGAAAGACTTCCCGTTTGCCTTCCTGGGGCTGGACACCCGCTTTCTTCAGCAATTCGGCGAATGGCAACGAACTGCCATCGCCAACGGGTGGTTCATTGCCGTCCAACTCGATCAGCACATTGTCGACCCCAAACCCGGTCAGGGTGGCGAGGACATGCTCAATCGTGTGGAGTACGGCAGAGCCGCTGGTGATCGTGGTCCAACGGGTCGTGTCGCCAACGTTCTTGATCAGCGGCTCAATGACGGGGCGACTCTCCAGATCCGTGCGGATAAACTTGATGCCGTGGTCCACCGGTGCCGGCTTCCACGTCATGTTCACCTTGCCGCCTGTATGGATTCCAACGCCAGAAAACGTGACCGACCGAGCGATTGTCTGCTGTTGCTTGAACATGGGCGAGCTTGTAACAGAGGCCGCCAACGCTTGGCAAGCGGCATTCAAGCTTCGGCGACTGCGCGCAGGCAAGCCTAACGCACGAGTTCTCGTTTGTCAGTAAGCTGGAATGTGGGCGGATCGTTGGTGATCTCGATGATCCGAATCTCAGCCTTCCAACCATTGCCGCTGCCGCGTTGTTCCAGCAACTCAGCAGAAGCAAACTTGGCGATGTACACGGGAGCGCTGTGGCCATTGGGAAACTCACTCACGATCACTGGCAACACGACATACGGGTTCGTGCCACGACGAAGATCCCAGCCTTCGCGGAGCTTGGCAAACCCAGGGTCGGTCCAGACCTCGAAGACACCGTCCACGGGGTCGAGCTTGCTGATCGGACCATCATAGCCATACACAAACGCATCCATCCAATCATTGGGATTACGCAATACTCCGCCCAGATCGAGCTTCCCCCAGTTGCCGGTATGTTTCTGGTCAATTGTAACGGTGAAGTTGGTCAGGCTCCCCACCGGCAGCAGAGCATCACTGAGACCAAAGGGAACCATCCCCCCGCGGGTGATTTTGGCGATTGACTCGACCGCGGGCCGCATGTAGCCCAAACCGACGACCCCGCCGAACGCCAAGCGGATGGTGCGACGCGCCGGTATGCGCACCGCATCATAGGGACCAGTCGTGCGGACCGTGAATGTCCCGTTCGTGTTCCAGGTGCCTAACTCGATGGCACCGCCGTTGCCGGCCGCGATTTCCGTGCTGGTCACCCCATTCGTTGTGGCCACGGCCGTGGCCGTCTGGATCACCACGGCGCGCAATTGGGAATCGGTCAGGCTGGTCCGACCCAATTCCAACACAGCCGCCAGCGCGGCGGCATCCGTCGCGATCTGGGCTCGGCGCTGCTCACGCAGCACATTGCCCACATCCAGTGACAATGCCGCAAAGGCAAAAAGCACCGCCACGGAAAACGTGAGCAGCACAAGGGCGCTGGCATTTCTTTGGGTACGAAGGCGTCGCATATTGACCTCCTGATTTACCGCATGATCGTGGTTCCGCTCAAAGTGAGCGAGCCGCTCGCCGTCTTGCCGGGCACAACGAACGGGAGGATGAGCGGCAGGTTGTACTGGATCTGCACGCTGGTCGCACCCGTCAACGAGCCCACGGTGACGTTCGTGTTCACGGTAACAGCCACAATGTTGTCGGCCGGTAGCATCGGGCCAACGGCACTGCGGGTGGCATCCTCGATTTGGCTGATCGTCTTCTTGGGCGAGGAAAGAACCCCATGGCGAGCGCCGACGGCCGAGGCGTTGCGCAGCGACAGGTGGGCGGCGAGGATGAACCCATACTGGATGATGCCGAACAACAGGAGCGCCAGCAACGGGATGATCAAGGCGAACTCCACCAAGGATTGACCTGCTCTTTTTTTCATGAGAACGACCCCTTCCGCGCGCGCCAAGTTGGTGGAGGACGTTGTTTGCTCCAGTGGCCACAGACACCGGAGTGAGAGGGGGCTGGCTTGGGGAAACCACCCGGTTGAGAAACAACCGGTATCTTCTTCTCACTTCTGTGCAAAC
>JBFZFE010000324.1:0-3176 GCA_041306525.1 Verrucomicrobiota bacterium
GCCTACGAGAAGTTGCTGGCGTCCTTCCCGACCCACGCGCTCGCGGATGGAGCGCGCCTGGGTTTGGCGGCCGTCAAGGAGGCGCAAGGCAGTTTTGAAGAAGCCCGCGGGCTTTATCAACAGATTGTCGGCTCGAATCCGAACGGGTACGCGGCACTCTCCGCGCGGATGGGGATCGCCCGCACAACGGAGTTGCTGGGGCAGAAGAAGGAAGCGCGCCAGCTTTATGAGGAAGTTTTGATGTTGGCGCAGGGCTCGTCGCGCCAACAGGAAGCTTTCATCCGCTGGACCGTCTTGGGAAGAGAAATGCCGCCCACACCGGCTGCTGATCCCGTTCCTGCCACTCCTTGACGCTGCGTCAGGGGCCAAGTCGCTTGGCGATCTCGGCAAGGAACAGACGGCGGAGGGCGTCGTAGCCGCGTTCGTTGGGGTCTTCGACGTTCTCGTGATACCAACGGGCCGCGCCGCTCTGGTAGATGCCATGACCGGCAAAAGCGGTGTGGATGTCCACCAAATGGACGTTGGAATACTTCGCGGCAGTGCGCGCGATGATGTCGTTGTAAGCGGCCAGGATCTTCAATGCGTCGGGCCAGTCCGGTAACGTGATGGCCTTGGTCTGCACCTTGCCGGTGCCGTCGGTCGGGTCGTAGATGTTGGCCAGGAAGATGTGGCAGCCGCCCGGGAAATTCTGCTTCACGCCCGCGAGGATGTCATTGAGCCGCTGTTCGTAATTGGCAATCCACGGCTGCGCCTGCTCCCAAGTCGCGCCAAACATCGCGCCTTCTTTCGGGGGCATTCGACCGTAGCTGTGGATGATGTCGTTGCCGCCGGTCGTCATCACCACCAAGCCGACAACATTGCTGAGCTGCGCCGGTAACTTGGGCAACTGCTTCTCCAGACAACCGAGACTGGTGCTGCTGGACACCGAAAGGTTCAGCGCCCGCAGGTTCGGCAACACTGTGCTCAAGCTGACGTGGGCGGAATCACCCGGCGGGTTCGTCACGAGCCGGTCAAAGTAGGAGTAACCAGGCCGGGCGCCGAAACCGGCGGTGATGCTGTCGCCGATTCCAACCAACAACACGGCATTGGTTGTCCAGGTCTGTTGGAAGGCCGCGGTGGGGATTACCGGCCCCGCCGTTTTCGACGTGCAGCCGACCAGCAGCAATAACAAACAGAGTGCGCGGCTCATCACCGGATGTGCAGCGTGTCGGCGGCGTAGGTCAGGGCGAGCGGCGGGATCTCGACGGCTTTGCGGTCGCCTTCCTTGCGGACATGGCCGGCAAGCAGGGCATCGTAACCGGCCTGCTGAGCGAGTTGGAGACAGCGGTCGGCATCGTTGCCGGCAACGTAAGCGGCGAAGCCGGTGCCCATGTTGAAAGTGCCGTACATCTCGCGGGTGTCGAGCTGGGCGGTTTTGGCAATGACGTCGAAAACCGGCTGCGGTTGCGGGACTTGCTCAATCCGGTAAACAAACGGCGCATCCAATCGCATCAACTTCCGCCAGCCATGCCCGGTCATGTGGGCGGTGTAATGCAGGCGCAGGCCCGCTTGTTGGCAGGCAGCGACGAACGCGACGTAGATGACGGAGGCATCGAGCAACGCTTCGCCGTAGGGACGGCCATCAGCAATCGGCGTGAGATAACCTTGCGGCAATCGGTCCGCCAGCGCGCGGCAGAGCGTCAGGCCATTGGTCTGCACGCCCGAGCTGGCGAGAAAAATAATGGCGTCGCCGTCTTGGATGTCACCGGCAATGCGATGCGACTTCGGCGAAATCTTGCCGAGTGCGGAACCGCCGAGGACGACGGTGCCGGGTGTGATCATGCCTTTGAGTGTCTGCGTTTCGCCACCGCTCCAGACGGCACCGGCTTGCCGGCAACCTTCGGCGAAGCCTTCGGCCAAATCGGTCGCGCGACGTTCATCGGCGAAATAGGTGTTGTCACCCACACCGGCGTACATGGCGATGGTCATCGGCAACGCGCCGACGGCACAAAGGTCGTTGGCAATCGTCGCCACGTCATCAATGGCTGTTTGCCGGTAAAGGCTGCTGCCGGTCAGTTGGTACATCGCATCGGCCACGAGAATCTTGGTCCCGAGCGCTTCCTCGACGTGCGCGAGGTACTCAGTCGGCGTCTCGACGAGGTAAGCGCTCTCACCGCGAATGCCGGTCGGTTCGGTGGCGCCGTGCCGGGCGAGGTTGCCGACGGTCGTGGCGGCCGCGCGTTGACAAGCCCGCTTGAATGTATCGAGCACGTCGTAATCAACCCCAGCCGCTTTGTAATCGAGCGTCGCCACGGCCTAGAGCAGCGAGCGCTGCGGGTTGTCGCAGACGAGCTCGGAGACGCTGCGGCGTTGCCGGCGTTCCATGCCGAGTTTGTTCATCTCGTCCTCGACTGGCGAAGGATACTTGCCGGTGTAGCAGGCGGCGCAGAACTTGTCGGCGCTGTGGCCGGTCGCCTTGATCATGCCGTCGTAACTGAGATAACCCAGTGAGTCAGCGCCGAGAAAGTCGCGAATCTGGTCGAGGGTGTTGTTGGCGGCCATCAGCTCTTGCCGGGTGGGGAAGTCGATGCCGTACGGGCAGGGCCACATGTGCGGCGGGCAACTGATGCGCATGTGCACTTCCTTCGCACCGGCCTCGCGGAGCGTGGTGACGCGCGAACGGGCAGTGGTGCCACGAACGATGGAGTCGTCAACGACAACGATGCGTTTGCCGCGGACCATCTCGTCGATGAGGTTCAGCTTCACGCGTACGGAGAAGTCGCGGATGAGCTGACTGGGTTGGAGAAAGGTGCGGCCGATGTAGTGGTTGCGGACGAACGCATTGCCGTAGGGAACGCCGGATTCCTCCGCAAATCCCATCGCAGCCCAGTTGCCGCTGTCGGGCACAGGGATGACGAGGTCGGCGGCGACGGGATGTTCGCGGGCCAAGCAGCGGCCGAGATCGACGCGGACTTGGGCCACGCTGCGATTCATGATGTCGCTGTCGGGCCGGGCGAAGTAGATGTACTCGAAGATGCAGAGGGCGTGGGGTTGCTGGGTATCGGCCCACGGGTTGATGGAGCGGATGCCCTCTTTGTTGATGAGGACAATCTCGCCCGGGGCGATTTCGCGGACGAACTCGGCTTGGATGAGGTCGAGCGCGCAGGTTTCGCTGGCGAGCACGTAGGCCACGCGAT
>JBFZFE010000325.1:0-3756 GCA_041306525.1 Verrucomicrobiota bacterium
GCAAACGGGGGATGTTCCACTGGCCGTTGCCCAGCTCGTACACCCGTCTTCCGATCGCCTCGTCGGGATTGATCTGGAAGGTGTTGTAGAAGGCCTCGTTGGCGGTCTCGACGCGCAACTCGGCGTCCAGCACCAGCAACGGGTCGGGGGTGGTGCGCAGGATCGACTCGGCGTAATCGCGCGCCTCCTTCAACTCCAGTTCACGGCGTTTGAGCGTATCCACGTCCACCAGCGCCAGCACCGCGCCTTCGATGTGGTTCTCCATCGTCCGGTAGGGGTGCACCCGCAACAGGTACCAGCGTCCCTGCCGGTCTTGCACCTCGCGTTGCCCGAGGGTGCCGGTCGCCACGGCGGTTGCCAGCATGGTGGCCAGCTCGGGAACGTCAATGCCCAGGTCCAGTTCTGTCACCGGCCGCCCGATGTCGCTGCCGCTGAGCTTCAACGCTTCCGCGGCCATCGGCGTGAAGCGGCGGACCCGGAAATCGGCGCCGACAATGACAATCGGGATGGCGGCGCTGCGCACGAGGTTGTTGAGGTCATCGTTGAGCCGGGCGGTCTCGCGGCTGCGGTTGTTCAACTCCTCGTTGACCGTGGCCATTTCCTCGTTGGTGGCCTGCAGTTCCTCTTTCGAGGTTTCCAGTTCCTCGTTGATGCTCTGGAGTTCCTCGTTGCTGGACTGCATCTCCTCGCCGGTGGCCTGCAACTCCTCGTTGGCGGCATCGTGTTGCTCGATGACGGCCTGCAGGTATTCCTTCAGTTCATCGAGTTCGCCTTGCAGCCGGGCGACTTCGCGCTGTTCGGCCGCCGCCGGGCGGGATGCGCGGCCGGTGGCGCCGGCCTTGCCGGGCTTGACGGGTGGCGTGGTGACCGTCTCGAACAACACCAGCCAGCAGCGGTCCGCGCCGGCCAGGTTGGGGACCGGCAGGACCTCGATGTTGACCAACTGCTGGCCTTTGCCGCTGCGGAAGCGGACCAGATCGGCCCGAACGCGACCGCTTTCCTTGCGGGCGCGCTCGACGACTTGACGCAACGGCAGCACCAGGCCGCTGCGGGCCATCTTCAACAGGTTGTGCGTCGGTCTGCCGGGCGCGGGTTGGAGGTAACGGCCCGTCTCGCCGCGGAACTGGAGGATGTCCAAGTCGCCATTGATCAACACGCCCGGCGGGGTGAAGCGGGCCAGCAACAGCCGGTCGGCCTCGCGCTGGGGATCGAGTTTCGTGGCCGGCAACTCCAAGGCGGGCCGCGCCGCGGGCTGCCGGTCCGGTAACTGGCCGGTAAAGGTGAACGGCACATGGGCCGATCCGGGTTTGCGCACGTAGAGTTTGCGGCGGGTGTCGCGACAGGCAAAGAGGTTGCTGAGGGTGCCGATGTTCTCCGAGGCCCCGAGCAACAGGTAGCCGCCACGGCGCAGGGCGTAATGAAACAGCGGCAGCACTTTCTTCTGCAGGTTCGGTTCGAGGTAGATCAGCAGGTTGCGGCAACTGATCAGGTCAATGCGCGAGAACGGCGGGTCGGTGACGACGTTGTGGCGGGCGAACACACAAGCCTCGCGCAACTTTTTCTGGACCTGGTAGCCGCCGTCGGTCTCGACGAAAAACCGCCGCAGCCGTTCGGCCGAGACATCGTGCAACAACGCCTTCGGGTAGTAACCGGCCCGCGCCTGCTCCAGGGCTTTCTCGTTCAGGTCCGTGCCGAAGATGCGAAAAGGCAGTCGTCGCTCGCCGGCGAATTCAAAGAGGCTCATGGCCAGCGAATAGACTTCCTGTCCCGTCGAACAGCCCACCACCCAGATGCGCAGCGTGTCATCGGGGTCGCGTTCATGCAGCAGGCGCGCAAAGACCTTGCTCTTGAGTGACGCGAAGGTCTCCGGGTTGCGGAAAAATTCGGTGACATTGATCAGCAGGTCTTGGTACAGGGCCTGGACCTCGGCCGGTTTCTCGCGCAACAATCCCGCGTACTCCACGAGCGAGCCCTGCTTGTTCAACAGCACCCGGCGCATGATCCGTCGTTGGATGGTGCTGGGTTTGTACCCCGAGAAATCAACCCCCGTGCCTTGCCGCACCAGCGCCAACACCGGCCGAAACTCCGTGGCGTTGCCGGGCTTGTTTTCCGCGGCAGCCGCGGGCGGTGCGATATAGGAGCTGCGGCTGAGCCGCACCAGTTCCTGCGCGATCGCGTCCGGCGCCATCACCATGTCCACCACACCCGCGGCAATCGCGCTATGCGGCATGCCGTCATAGGCCGCCGACTCGTCCTGGGCGAACGTGATCCCGCCGTGCTCCTTGATGCATTGCAGGCCGAGCGTGCCATCCGTGGCCGTGCCCGAGAGCACCACGCCCACGCTCTGCTCGCCGCGTTCCTCGCCCAGCGACTTGAAGAAGACATCAATCGGCCGCGGCGGCACCCGCGACTTCTTGCGCGGTACCAGGCGTAACGCGTTGTCGTGAATCGTCAGCTCCACACCCCCCGGGATGACGAATACCTCGTTGGGCCGGATGCGCAGGCCGTTGGTGATCTCCCGCACCTGCATTGGGGTGGCCCGCGCCAGGATCTCGGTCAACGAACTCTCATGCACCGGGTCGAGATGCTGCACGAGCACAAACGCCATGCCGGTATCCATCGGCAGCGCCTTCAACAACGCCGTGAAGGCCTCCAACCCCCCCGCCGACGCGCCCACACCGACAATCGGGAAGCTGGCAACGCTGTTCTTGCTTGGATTCATTCCTCGCTAGACACATAAGCGTTGTTAGCCCATCCGTCGAGAATTCCAGTTTTGCCGGTAACACCGACCCCGTTCCGGGATTCTGGCTGGGGGAAGCACCCCATGGACGCGGCTTGGATGCTGACTTCTGTTTTGAAGGCGGCCAACACACGGAGGCAACCAAGTATCATGGCGAACGAGCCCTCCAAAGGCAGTGATGCGCACCGGCTGACGGACCACGTGGCCCACGCCGCCTGCGACGCGCATGCCGGCAAGAAATTGCTCCATTGCGAGCCCGCAGAGACCGGCCAACAGCGCCCCGCGGGTGCGGTCGCGCCGACGGTGCGGCTGGGGATTGAACTGGCCATCCCGGTGGGTAAGAACCCAGGCCTGTTGGCCCAGGTGCTGGACACGATGGCCGGTAAAGCGACCATCTGGGCGTACTGCACTTCGTTTGAGGAAGGCGGTTTCACGATCTTCCTCGTCACCGACGATGCCGTGACGGCCCGCACCGCATTGATCAAAGCGGGCCTGAGTTGCAGCGCGAATTCTGTGGTGCTGGTCCGCGCCGAAGGCCGCGGCGGCACACCGGCAGCGCTGTTCGAGGAGCTGCGCGCGGCGGGCATCGGGATCTGGTACGCCTACGTGGCGACACTGCAACCCGGGCAGCTCTGCGCCATTTTCAAGACCGATGATGACCGCGCAGCCATTCGGGTGCTCGCAGCCACGGGCCTCGTCCGCACAGTCTCGCGATAGCGCCGCAGGGAGCCATCCGCCAATAACACCCAGGACCCGGGACTTTCTTGATGTGGGAGCGGCCTCCCTGCCGCGACCGGCTGCCAAAACCCACGCTTGCCGCCCCCGCCCCCGCCCGATAGAGTGCGGCGCAACCGGTAACTTGCCCGCCGCAGGCGGGACACGCGCTGCCGGGGAGGAAGAAACAGAACAAGTAAGAACCGCATAGCTTAACAATCATTTGCGCAGCTTCGGCTGCTGTTCGTCACGAAACCTAGGAAATTTCGGAACACAAGACATCGCTCGAAGCGCGCCCCCCT
>JBFZFE010000326.1:0-3789 GCA_041306525.1 Verrucomicrobiota bacterium
TCTTCCGATCTCCTAATAAAGTTAGAACCTTGCTTGATCGTCAGAGGCTTCATTATTGCGGGTGAACTAAAAGATTATCAAGGTCATTTGGTTCAACAGCATTGTGTCTTTGTAACTTATCACGCTCTTTCTTGGCAGCAATTAGTTTAGGCGCAATTTCGCAATTCATTTTTATTGCCTTTTGTTCTAGCAAATTAAATTGGCACTTCAATCCTTCCAGCTTAGTAACGTCATGATCTCCAAATGGAATCACAATTAGTGCGGGCCAAAAAAATATACCAAACCCCAATGCCATAAGATCATTTGTTACTGTCCGTTCTTGTGAGCTACCAACCTTCCACGCTTGATTGAACACGCGAAGCAAATCTGTTGATATTTCTTGGCAGGTATAGAACTGGATATTTTTAGAGTAGTTTTCACATGATGGAAGGTTGTAAGATGAAGTTGCGCATCCTAGTAAGCATGTGAGCCAAATACTAAAAACTCCTTTTACTATCTTTTTAGTAAACATAATTATACACCCCTGGTTCTGATAACCCCATGGCAATCTTGTTTGCCACTGAGCCCGTAAGAAGACACGCTTCGCATCTCGAAAACAAATACCTAAGTGTAAAGCCCCGTGTGGTTATATACCGAGACGGAGTTACCCGTTATGCTTAGCCAGGGGTGTGGCTGCGCCTTTTGAGAGAAGAGGCACGGTGAGCCCGACAGGCGGCACGCACGACGTCGAAATAATCCCACCGGACTTCATCGCTTCGACCGCCCCTGCGAGCAACATGGCATCGACCACCGCCTCATCAAGCCCCGTCATCCCCAGACCAACGGCATGGTCGAGCGCTTCAATGGCCGCATCAGCGAGGTGCTGGCTACCACCCGCTTCGGTCCAGCCCAGAGCCTGGCGGACACCCTGAGCCGCTATATCCGATTGTATAATCATCAGATCCCGCAGAAAGCGTTATGGCACCGCTCGCCCGTGCAGGCCCTGCAAGATTGGCAGGAGAAATGCCCCAGATTGTTTAAAAAGAAGGAATACAGTCTCACGGGGCTTGACAGGTATTCAGGTACTACCACTCGGGAACCCAGAACTAAGGCTACCACATCGGCGTAGCGAAGCTCCCATAGCTTTTGCCTGGGTCGCCAGATACCGCACGCGGCCTTTATCCTTTCTCTGGGTTCGGTTTTCTAGTAGTCCACCCGGATGGCAAGGGGGGGGTGGGCATCGGCCCGACCAAGACCCAGGCCAAGCTGGCCAACCATCTGGCCAAGCGCCACCCGGACTTTGCGGCGGCGGGGGTGTGGGACTGGCTGGCGCTGTCGGCGGTGGCGGAGTTGGCTGTATTGCAGGTCAGTCCAGGAGGTGGGGCGATGGGGGCGCTTGCCGACGGTGCTGGAGGGGGGGCTATCATTAGGAGCTACCACCGGGCACCAGGGGGCGTCCTCCTCGTGCATGACGCGGCAGCACCCGTGCCGCGTCTGGGGCCGCCTTCACCGGATGACTTTTTCGCAATCGGCGATCAGTTCATCAAGTAATTGCACGGAACTGGTGGCTTCTTTTTTGATTTCCTTCAAGAAGTCAAGTTCACTTTTCGAGACGTGACCATCCGCCAGCAAGACCTGACGCAATACGGTCACTTCCTTTTGCGCGATATGTCCATCGCCAAGGGCAAAAGCCTTCGCTACAGCACGCCATTCAGCCATCTTAATCTCCAGCAGGTTGCCATGAAAGCCCACTCCGTTGCGGACAAAAGGTTCTTGCCGCCGCCGCAGCGACGGGTTGCGGCGTCGGTCAACCGAAGCGGATCAGGCGGTCTGCGGCAGATGGCCGAATTTCTTCAGTTGCCTGATCCATCGCGGTGCTTTGCGTTGCACCGCCAATGCTTCGTAATCGACCGTATCATCGCGATAAGGCACGCGGCGCGCCAGCAGTACATAGACGATCTTGAGCAGCTTATGGGCAATGGCGACGATCGCCCGCTTGGCTCCCCGACGAATGACCAAGCCTTGGTAGCGGCTCTTGAATTGGCTGGCGGTGCGGGCGGCGGACCAGGCAATTTCGCACAGCAGCGCACGCACGTAGCGGTTGCCTTTGGGGGTCTTGCCGCTTCTGCGCTTGCCGGCGGATTGATCGTTGCCCGGACAGATACCGGCCCACTTGGCCAGGCACCCGGCGCTGCCGAATGCCGTCATGTCGTCGCCGATCTCCACCAGCAGCTTGGCAGCACCCAGCGTATCAATGCCGGGAATGGTCAGCAGGAGATCCATGGCCGGCTGATAGGGTGCCATGGCGGCAACGAGTTCGCGCTCCAGGGCGCCGAGGTCCGTCTCCAAGGTATCGAGATGCCGCCGCAACATGCGCGCCACGAACAGATGCTCGGCGCTCAGTTCGCCCTCCAACGCGGCGGCGAGTTCTTCGCGCGGGGCCTTGAGCCGCCCGGCATGGAGCAGCGCCTGTTGCGGGGTGCCGCCGTCGAGCAGGCAATCGATCATCGCGCGCGCCGCGACCCCGTGAGGATCGGACACCACCGCCGAGAGACGGATGCCGGCATCCCCGAGCACGCGCACCAAGCGGTTCTTCTCGGCCCCGAGCAGGGCCGTCAGACGCTGATGGTGACGGGAGAGTTGACGCAGGTTGCGCAAGCGCTCCGGCGGGATGAAACTGCCGCGCAACAGACCGGCGCGCGCGAGCATCGCCAACCACTCGGCGTCGGCTACGTCGGTTTTGCGGCCAGGCACCTTCTTCACATGTTGGGCGTTGACGACCAGCGCGCGAATGCCGAGTCGTTCCAAGTAGGCATAGGGACTTTTCCAGTAGATCCCGGTGCTCTCCATGACCACCGTATCGGGGTCGAATCCGGCGATCCATTCGGCCATCTCCAGCCGCTCCCGGCGGAACCCGCCGAAGCGGCGCCGATGTACCTGCGGCTCACCGCCGGGGTTCTCGGCGATGACACAGACTTCGATCAGATTCAGGTGGATATCCATGCCCACCGCACAGCGACAGATGGGTATCAGGTCCATGGCGACCTCCACAGACACGCGTGACACAGCGCGGTTAGACGGAGAGCTGCCGTGGTTTCGATGGGTGTCCTGGCCGTCCGCAGCAACCCCGCTGGGGGTTCTGCGCGACGGTCGGCGTGGTTGCCATACGCGCTCAAAAAAGGCAGCAGTCGGGGGTCCGCGTCGAAACCACTGGCGCATGTTGGGGTTCGCAGTCGCGCTGACAGTCCTACGACGGCCTTGCGACAGTATCTCCGCGGCACAGATATGGCTTTCATGGGCGGGGGTGTCAAGGCCGATGACATGACTGTTGGGATGAGAACCTCTCGCAAGTTACCCCGCTAGGTAACCGGTAGCCACTAAGGCCCATCTAGGCCCTTAAAGTATAGATGAGCTTGGTGGCTTTGCCCTGCTGAGGGTAGTCCGCACGGGCATCGCGACCGACTCCCGTAAATGACTAGGCTGTGGCGCGAGCGATATGCTCCGACTGGCTGGCGGATGTTGGGAACAGCGCGTGTCAAGCCGCCTGCTAGGGTAAAATTAACCACCCTCACCCCGAATTGGAGCTGTTGATGGCCCAACTCATCTATATGATCCCCAAACGCACTCACCTTAGCTGGGACCCCCGCCTCGAACCCCTGGACCTGGTAGATGAACCCGGTGTTGAGGTGCCCTTATTATGATGGGAAAACCCCCGGCTCTGCCGGGGAGACAGTAGAAGTTTGACATTTTCGGGAGTCCATCAAGGACACTCCGCCGTTGTGAGCCGCCAAGCAAACAACTGCGGAGAAA
>JBFZFE010000327.1:0-3879 GCA_041306525.1 Verrucomicrobiota bacterium
CGTTGCGGGTCTCGACAGTGGTCGCCCGGCGCCGTTCCTCAAACGTCGCCCGCTTCACATAAGCTGCGGGGTGCTTGGTTGTTCGCAGGTCGGGCGTGCTGACGTGAAAATGGAGATTGGAATAGGCGACAACGGTGCCCTCGATCTTCACGCCGGTGGTTAGCTCCAGCGTGTCGGCGTGGAGCGCGGTTGTGAGCAGGCCAGCGAGAGAAAACAGACAGAAAAGGGATTTCATGGGGATGAGGGTTTGTGAAAGGTCAGCGCATGGGGCCGGTCGAAGAAGGTGTCCTTCTTGGGGCCGGGAAGCGAGATGGTTTTGCTGGCAATCGGATGAAACGATTGCACCACGCACCCGCTGAGAACGGGCGTGCCTCCCAATAAGCTTCTCCAGAGCTTCCTCATGCGCGGCTATTCTGCGCCGTTTTGCGTTTCTGTCAACGCGCCGCTTGCCTTGCACCTGGCACCGCACCTGCTAAAGTCAATGCCTCGTATGTATCTGGATTACTACAAACTGCGCGAGGCGCCGTTCAATATCACGCCCGACCCGCGGTTCCTGTACTTCAGCGACAAACATCAGGAAGCCTTCAACCATCTGCTCTACGGGGTCCGCGAACGCAAGGGCTTCATCGAGCTGACCGGCGAAGTCGGCGCCGGCAAAACCACCATCTGCCGCAAGCTCCTGGAGGAACTCGCTCCGACCTGCCGCACCGCTCTGATCCTCAATCCCTGCCTCAGTGCCCATCAACTGCTCAAGGCCGTTGTCCACGAGCTCGGTCTCAAGGCCCGCGGCATCGACCGGCTCGCGCATCTCGAAGCCCTGAACAACTTTCTCCTGGCCGAGGCCAATGCGGGCCGCACCGTCGTCTTGGTCATCGACGAATCGCAGAACCTCACCGACGAATTGCTCGAACAGGTCCGGCTGCTCTCCAACCTCGAGACCGACAATGCCAAGCTGCTCCAAATCATCCTCATGGGACAACCCGAACTCCGCGCCAAACTCGCCAAGCCGCAGCTGCGCCAACTCCGCCAGCGCATCACCGTCCGCTACCATCTCGGCCCGCTCGACCTCAATGAGACCGCCGGTTACGTCCAGCACCGCCTCAGCGTCGCGGGTGCCAATGGCACGCCGCGCTTCGACGACGACGCGATTCGTGCCGTCTACAACTACGCCGAAGGCATCCCGCGGCTGGTCAACGCCGTTTGCGACAAGACCTTGCTGGCCGGGTTCGTCCACCAGACAAACCTGATGACCAAGCCGCTGGTCAAACTCGCCATCCGCGAATTGCAGGGGGATACCGCATGAGCCTGATCAACGAAGCCTTGCGCCGCACCCGCGATGCGGCCTACGACAACGCCGCCCGTCCGCCGACATCGCCAGGAGCCGACTACCAGCTCAAACCGCCAGCGAAAGTGCCCTCGTCAGGACTGGGCCGGACACGACTGGTTTTGACTGTTCTCATCAGTCTGTTGTTCTTGGGCGGACTGACGTACGCCACCTATCAGTTTGCGCACGTGTTTCCGCGCGCGCGCCTGGACTACATGCCGGCCGCCACCACTCCGCCGCAGTTCGGTCCGGCAGGCCCGCCCGCGGCAGCGCCCGTTGCCCCCGTGGAGACGCCCATGCCGACGCCGCCGACCCCACCGGCCACCGTGCCCCCCGTGGAACAAGTCGCAGTCGTTCCCGCCCCACCGGCTGCCTTGCCGGCTCTGAAGGTCACCGGGTTCTCCGTCGTCGGCGGCATCCGCGATGTGATGATCAACGGCCGTGTGCTGCGCGTCGGCGACAGCATTCATGGCGCCAAGATCCTGGCGATCGACAAACCGGTTGTGCGGCTGTTGTTCGACGGTCGCGAGCTGGAGTTGACGCCCACAGACTCGCCTTCCAGCGGCGACTGATTCATATTCGGCCCGCATGAACCCGACCCGAGTGCAATCCGTCCAAGGCCGCCGCGAACTTCGGCAGCTCCAGCGTCGTCGCCGCGGCAACAAGACCATTCTGTTTTTCGCCGTCGCCGTTCTGCTGGGGGTCGTGGTTGTCGAGATGGGACGCTCCTACATCCGCATGGGCCGCGTGAAGGAGTTCATCGCCAATCTTGAGGTAAGTTCCCCCGAGCAGGTCAAAGCTGACTTGGACCAGTTTACCGTGGGACTGCGTGATCACAATCCGCTGGTCCGCAACGCTTCCGTCGCCGCGTTCAAAGTGGCCACCGCCTGGCCGGTACAGGGCGACGCCACCGAATGGCTTGTTGCTTGGCGTCTGCACCGCGACGCCTGGCGTTACCGGCCCGGGGTCTCCAACGAGCCATTACCGGAGACCGTCTCCCCGCAACCTTACCGCCAAGCGTTCCCGGCTGAATGACGGTCCTGCCGGCTCTCGGCGCCCGTGCGCGCCACCACCGCGCGCCCCAGATAGCGCCCGATCAGCTCCGTCAACCGCGCCAGCGCGATGCCGTGGGTCTGCCGCGTCTCGGCAAACAACCAGTCGCTGAACTTCAGGAATCCCGCGAACGCCGAGACATCCCGCCACAACTCCGGTATCACTGCGCCGAAGCGTCCGCTGTTGGCCACCAAATCCCAGTAACGCGCGAACCGCCGCAGCCGTTGCATCGTCGCGAAGTCGATCAGCTTGTTCTCCAGGATTTCGTACGGCGCAACGGGGCTGTAGACCATGCCCCATTCATCGTCGTGCCGCGCAATCGGCGCGCCGCGCAGTCGCTTGAGGATGCCGACCTGGATCTCGTGTGGCCGCAACGCCACCAAGCGATCAAAGCCCGCGGCGAAGCTCTCCACTGACTCGCCCGGTAAGCCAACAATCAAGTCCGAGTGGATGTGCACGCCCGTCCGCTCCCGCAACCAGCACAGGTTCGCCTCCGCCGCCGCGTTGTCCTGCCGACGACTGATCCGCGCTGCCACCTCGGGGTTGAACGTCTGGATGCCGACCTCGAATTGCAGCGCGCCTGCCGGGAAGCTCTCGACCAATTCCCGCAACGCCGCCGGGAAGCGGTCCGGTATCATTTCGAAATGCAGGAACATGCCGGACCGGTAACGTTCGCGAAAGAAACGCAGGATCGCCCCGCTGGTTTTCACGTCGAGGTTGAAGGTTCGATCCACAAACTTGAACTGCTGACAACCGCGCGCGAGCAGCCGCTCCATCGTCGCCAGGAACTCCGCCAACGGTAGATGCTCCACCTGCTCATCGAGCGACGACAAACAGAACTCGCACTCGAATGGGCAGCCGCGCGACGCCTCGACGTAGATCACCCGGTGCGCGATGTCGTTGTCCGTGTACAGGTCGTAGGGCAGCGCCAACGCTGTTGCCGGCGCCGGCGGCAAGCCCAGGCGTTCCCGGCACAGCGCCGCAAACTTCACCTCACCGGGTCCTGCAATCACGTGATCGGCCAGCTGGCAAATCTCCTGCCGGTCGGCTTCGTGGCTCACCTCGGGCCCGCCGAGCACGACCACGGGCCCGGGACGGAGTCGCTTCAGGATGGCGACCAACTGCCGGGAAAGTTCCGCGTTCCACACGTACACGCCCAGGCCGACAATGCGCGGGTTGTACGCGAGGATCGCCTCCGCCACGTCCAACGGTCGCTGGCTGATGTCGAACTCCAGCAACCGGGCCCGCGCCTGTAGTTCGCCGAGATTGGCCATCAGATAGCGCAGCCCGAACGCGCAGTGCGCATACCGGGCATTCAACGTTGTCAGGACAATCTCGGCCATCGTGCGCATCGTAGCACAAAGCAGAGCCGGACGGGCAGGGGCACAAAAGGTTTTGTCGTGACGGCACGCGCAGCGCGCCGTTCTCGATCTACGACGGGAAACGAACCTCAACGAGGACGAGTCGATTATCGTGCGGGACGTGATCGCAGACCCGTTGGA
>JBFZFE010000328.1:0-2658 GCA_041306525.1 Verrucomicrobiota bacterium
CCGCACGAAAAGCGATCAGCAAGACATTCATGGAGCGGGCGGCCAAGGGTGAATTGAAGTGGGTCGGCACCCAATGGCCCTGTCAGGCGCACGCCCAGGACGCGGAGATGTCGTTGGAGGAATACGAGGAGTTTGTTTACGGCGCCGGTCACCTCGATGACGCCGACCCGATCAAGACTTGGCAGCGCATCTCCCGGGAGCAACAGGCGCTGACTGATTTTCTCAACAAAGCTCGCGAAATTCGCATCGTGGCAGCCGACACGGATATTTGTTTCTCTGTGAAACGACGCAAATGGATCAACTGCGATGGCCACTATAACTTCCCTGACGGCGAGGTCTTTACCGGCCCTGTGGAGAATTCTGTTGAAGGCCACGTGACGTTCAGCTTCCCGGCCGTTCATCATGGACGCGAGGTGCACGGCGCCCGGCTCACGTTTGAGAAGGGCAAGGTCGTGAAAGCGGAAGCCGAGAAAGGCGAGGAATTCCTCCGCGCCATGGTCGCCATGGATGGCGGCTCCTGCTATCTCGGCGAGGCGGCAATCGGCACAAATTACAACGTCAAGCGTTACACCAAAAACACCCTCTTTGATGAGAAGATCGGCGGCACGATCCACTTGGCTTTGGGTGCCGGGTACCCCGAAACGGGCAACAGAAACAGCAGCGGCCTGCATTGGGACATGGTCTGCGATTTACGTCAAGGTGGCGAGATTCATGCCGATGGGGAAGTAATCCAGCGGGCCGGCAAGTTCCTTGACCGGAAGTTCCCGCAAGCTTGATGCCAACCAAGCAAAAAGGCCGGCACCCTCACGGGTACCGGCCTTCTGCTTTTGACGGTTCAATCAGCGCTCGGGCTGCTGCTCTTGACCCGTCTCCCGATAGGGGGGCTGGCCAGATTCAAAGCGTACCGATTTGCCGTTGGCAGAGATCTCTTCCGCCACAATATGACGTTGAGCCCCGAAGCCGCTCAAGTAGCCTTTGATCTGAACGTTGTCGCCATTGCGGAGGTTGAGTTCGCCCTTTTTGTCATCCCATTGTGAAGCCATTACCGGCAGTTCACCTTGTTCAGTCCGGACCTTCAGAACTGCTTGTCCATCGCGATCCAAGCTCGTGATCTCGCCCGAGAAGGTCTGCTGCCGTTGAGGCTGCTGCTGTGCCCCCGTTCGCGCCTGGTCCGCTGCTTGCGGCTGACGGAGCCGCTCATCCCAACCCATCTTGTCCTTCACGACAATGTTGTTGCGCACTGTCTGGACATTGGGAACAGAACGGGCAATCTCCTCGGCTCGCCGTGACTGTTCGGGAAACTCGACGAAACCGGTCAATTGCACATCATTTTGGAATGTCTGCACTTCAATCGGCAAAGCACTCACTGACGGGTCCTGCTGGAGACGCTCACCGACTCGGGCCGTAATCGCCTTGTCATCGACGTATTCGCCCGCGGTGCGTCCCGCCCGTGCTGCTGACGTTCCCGTATAGCGGGCACAGCCAGCCGTGATAACCACGGCCAACGCCGTGACTGCAACCATTGAGAGTGTTCTTTTCATCATTGATCACTTCCTTTCATCCTGAAGAAGCATAGTCAGGACGGAGATCGCCGAAAGCGTCGAAACGCTTCATTTCGTATCGGAGCGAAGCCCACAAGAGCCCCAAAGCAGGCCCTGCCGGGCACTGAGACATTTTCCCAATCGGAACTCAAACCACTTGTACAGAGTCATTGATGACAGGTATGAATCCGATTGATGAAGGTCATCTATACCGCCGCACACGCCCATTTTCCGGACACGGAACCCCTTGGCGGCGGCAAGGCCGTTGCTGATTACCTGTGCCGCGAGCAGCCGGGATGGCAGGTCCTCAGTCCCCGAGCACTCGGAATCCAGCTGAAGCAGAGCCTGACCGAGATGAACGAGTGGGCTTACGCGCGATTCTGCCGTGATTTCGAGCGGGCGACCACCGCCACAATCCGCAGCTTTGCGCCGCACGAATGCGTCGTCCTCTGCAACGACATCTCGGAAGGGCCGGATTTTCGCGCCCTGGGGGCGGGGGGCTATCAGCTGGCGACAATTTTCCATGTGGATGTCGTCGAGTACTTCACCCAATTCTATCTGCGCGGCTTGGTCAAACCACAGACAGCCGCCCGCTGGAGCCGGTACGAATGGTTACCGGATGCACTGCAGTTGGTTTTCCACAAACAGGCGGCGGCTGTTCGCCACAGCCGGTGGTTGATTGTTCCTTCCGAGCCAATGAAGCGCGTTTTGCTTGAGTGTTACCCTGACTGCCGCGCCGACAAGATTCACGTCCTGCCGTGGGGCAACATAGCCGAGCCGGTGTTGCCGCAAAAACTGGACGTCGATGAGGACGTGTTTGTCATCATGACATTAAGCCGGCTTTCGCCCGAGAAAGGGATTGAACGGCTGCTGCGGGCGAACCGATTGCTTCCGGAGGGCCGGATAAGAGTCTGGATCTGTGGGGCGCCAGCTTACATGCGGGGCAAACGCTACGAACAGAAACTGCGCCGGCTGGCCGATGGACGCGTCAGCTTTCTGGGTCATGTGACGGGCGTACAAAAATCCTCATTGCTGGCCCGGGCCGATTTGTTTGTGTCTCCTTCCCTCCATGAGAGCTACGGGTTGACCATCGCGGAAGCCGAAGCAGCCGGTTGCC
>JBFZFE010000329.1:0-2757 GCA_041306525.1 Verrucomicrobiota bacterium
TTGTGGGAAGCTATATCGAAAATGGTGCGTTCGGCCTTATCCAGCAGCTCGTTTACCTCCATGGTCGGCGCGTAGGGCGAGATCGAAATGGGTGATGCCGCGGTCGAACGCACGCCGCAACATCCGGCGCCCCTCGTCGTGGTCGGCCGCAGCCCCGAAGTTGTGCCAACACCCCAGCGAAATGGCCGGCAGTTTCAAGCCGCTGCGACCACAACGGCGATAGATCATCGAGTCATACCGATTCGAGCTGAATTCACGCATGGCTCGGGTTTACGCCAAAGCGGAGCGGAGGGCAAGGCGCCGCGATGCTGCTGGAGCAACTCCCGCCTTGCCCGGTATCCCCCACGCAACTACACTGCGCCGGAAACCATAGTGCGACCAACATAGACAAAACCGCAGATGATTACCCGAATCCAAGCCCTGAACTATCGTTGTCTCCGACACATTGACCGTCAACTAGGCGGTTTTCATGTGCTGGTTGGGCCGAACGCGAGTGGCAAGAGCACCTTCTTGGATGTGATCGCCTTCTTGGGCAAGCTGGTCTCCAGTGGTTTGGAGGCAGCCATCGGGGAACGTACCAAGAATTTTCAGGACCTGCTCTGGAAAAGACAGGGCATGGGGTTCGAGCTGGCCATTGAAGCCGCCATACCTGAAGCCGTGCAAAGACAGCTCGGCCCCAGCGGTTATGACACGGTTCGATACGAAGTTGCGGTGGCGGTTGACCGCGAAACACAAGAAATTGGCCTGACGGCAGAACGTGTGTTGTTGAAACAAGCGGAGAGCGATGTTGCGCCACAGCGCGATATGTTCCCACAGTTGGTTGTCGCCCCGACCAGCATTTTGTTTCCGCGGACCTTAAAGGGAACACACACATCGATTAAGAAGGTTCCGAACGGCAACGACAACTACTACGCGGAAACAGAGAAAGGCTACAATCCCTCGTTCAAACTGGGACCGCGCAAGTCTGCCTTGGGAAACTTGCCGGCGGATGAAACGACCTTTCCGGTCAGCACTTGGCTTCGGCAGTTTCTGACTGAAGGGGTGCAGACGATCGTGCTGAACAGCGCGAACATCCGCAAAGCGAGTCCTCCGGGGCAGGAACGGCGGTTCAAGCCCGATGGTTCGAATCTTCCGTGGGTTGTCGAGCACTTGCGCACGCTCGATGAATCGCGCTTCCGCGACTGGCTTCGCCACGTGGCGACCGCCTTGCCTGATTTGGTGGATATACGCGTGGTGGAAAGGGAAGACGACAAGCATCGCTATTTGGTGCTGGTTTACGCCGGCGAACTGGAAGTGCCCTCTTGGATGGCCTCGGATGGTACGTTGCGGCTGCTTGCCCTGACGCTGCCCGCCTACCTGCCCGACTTGCGGGGCGCTTTTCTGATCGAGGAACCGGAGAATGGCATTCATCCCAAAGCTGTTGAGGCAGTGTATCAGTCTCTATCTTCCGTCTATGACGCCCAGCTTCTGATGGCGACGCATTCACCCGTCATGCTCAGTCTGGTTGGTCCCGAAAATGTCCTTTGCTTTGCGAAGGACGAGGAGGGAGCAACGGATGTAATCCTCGGCTCCCGACATCCCGCATTGGCGGAGTGGCACGGCGAGCCAAACCTGAACGTGCTGTTTGCCGCGGGTGTGTTGAGCTAACCACTGGGTTTTTATGCCGCGAGCCGATCTCGTTGCCCTCGTTGCCGACTCCAACATGAAGGCCGCCATGGAGGGGATCATCGCGCGCAAAGCTGCCCTGCAAATCCCGCTGCTTACGGCGCGCATTCTGGTTCATCCCAATCGCGACAGCGGTTGCCGCCTCCATGGTCATGAGTTGCTGCGGGCTCTGCAGCGTGAGTATCGGTACGCATTGCTGATGTTTGACGCGGATGGCTGTGGTGTCTCTGGGGTTCCACGAACCCACTTGGAGCAACAGGCTGAGAATGCTCTGGCCGCCTCTGGATGGAGAGACCGCTCCGCCTGTGTGGTGATCGAACCTGAACTGGATGTATGGGTCTGGAGCGATTCTCCGTGGGTGGGACGCATTCTGGGATGGAATGACCAAACATCCCAGCTGCGCGGCTGGCTCGAATCAGAGGGTTTTGTCTTTGACGCAGCCGGCAAGCCAAACCAACCCAAGGAAGCCATGGAAAAGGTGCTGCGTATCTGCCGGAAACCCCGCTCCTCTTCCCTCTATCGCCAGTTGGCTGACAAAGTCAGCCTGGAGCGCTGCGTCGATCCGTCATTCGAGAAGCTAAAATCACAACTGCGCAACTGGTTTGGACCAACCGGTTCCGCGGAGTAGTTAAACCGAATTTCGCTACGCATCGGCGGGGGCGGCGTGGTATTGTCCGCGACAACTTTCCATGAAAAAAGACATTGCCATCACGCCGGAAGTCATCGCCAAGCACGGCATCACGCCGAGCGAGTACGAACACATCAAACAGATCCTGGGACGCGCGCCCAACCTCACCGAGCTGGGGATCTTCTCGGTGATGTGGTCGGAGCATTGCAGCTACAAGAACTCGCGGCCCGAGCTGAAGAAGTTCCCGCGCGAGGGCGATTTCATCCTCGTCAAGGCCGGTGAGGAAAACGCCGGCATCGTGGATGTCGGTGACGGCTGGGCGATTGCGTTCAAGATCGAGTCGCACAACCATCCCAGCGCCATCGAGCCGTTCCAGGGCGCGGCCACCGGCATGGGCGGCATCATCCGCGACATTTTTACGATGGGTTCGCGGCCGCTGCTCGGGTTCAACTCGTTGCGGTTCG
>JBFZFE010000330.1:0-2745 GCA_041306525.1 Verrucomicrobiota bacterium
TGCTCGGGATGGGCGAGGAGATGCGGTTCCGCCTGTTCGACGCAGAGCAGGATGTCGCTGAACCAGGTGTAGATCTCCTCCAGAATCTGTTCGCGGGCGCCGCGATACTCGCCTTCGATGCGGGCCTCGCGCTGTTCCTCGAGTTTCTCGCGGGCTTTGGCGTCGAGTTCGCTGTAGCGGTCGAGGTCGTCCTGTTCTTCGATTTGTTTCCGCAGAGCGGCGCGCGTTTCCACGAGCAACCCGGTCAGGGCCGCTTGCAGCCGGTAGGCGTGAACGATGCCGGGCCGGCTCTGGGATGAGAAGTTGATGAGCAACGGCAGGACTTTGTCGCGCCACGGGTGCTGGGCGGCGGCGTTGGGGCCGAAACTGACGCGTAGGCACCGGGAAAGAATGGTCGGGAGCAGGCGTTGGGGCTCGGCGGTCAGCAGCAGAAGGATGGTGCGGGCCGGCGGTTCTTCAAGGGTCTTGAGGAAGGCGTTGGAAGCCTGTTCGTTCATGCAATCGGCGTCGCTGATGATGCCGACCTTGAGGCGCGCCATGGCAGGTCTCAGGACGATGGAACGCTCGAAATCGCGGATCTGATCGATTTGAATGCGCCGGCTCTTGGACTCGGGGCGCAACCAATAGATGTCAGGATGTTTGTCGGCGGCAATCAGCCGGCAGGACTCGCAGCGGCCGCAGGCGTCGTGTTCGAGATTGGGACAGTTGAGGGCCTGGGCGAGCGTGCGGGCGAGTTCTTCCTTGCCGCTGCCGCGACCGCCGGTGAACAGGTAAGCGTGCGCCAGGCGACCGCGCTGGAGGCTGCGACGCACTTGCTGCGCGGTGGCGGCGTTGCCGGTAAGGTCAGCGAACGACATGACGGATGAGTTCCCAGATTTGTGCGAAAACGGTGTCCAGGTCCTGGCTGCCATCCACGAGCTTGACGCGTTGGGGCTCGCGCCCGGCAAGGTCAAGGTAGCCGGCGCGGACGCGTTCATGGAAGTCAAAGGACTGGTTTTCCATGCGGTCGAAAAGTTCGCGGCCCCGGGCGCGTTCGAGGCCGATGCGGGGATCGAGATCGATGACGATGGTCAGGTCGGGCAGGCAGTCGCCGATGGCGAAGTTGTTGATGGCGGCCACCTGGGCGGGAGCGAGTTGGCGGCCGACGCCTTGGTAAACGGTGGTGGAATCAAAAAAACGGTCGCAGATGACGATCTCGCCGCGTTCCAAGGCGGGGATGAGGATTTCGCGGACGAGCTGGGCGCGGGAGGCGCAGAAGAGGAGGAGTTCGGTCGCTGGGACCATCGCGACTGATTCGCGGCTGTGTTGGAGGATGTGGCGGATCTGTTCGCCCACGGCGGTCCCGCCCGGTTCACGCACGACGAACACAGTACGGCCCGCGGCGCGGAGCTGGCTGGCGACACGCTTGATGTGCGTGGATTTGCCGCCGCCTTCGCCGCCTTCAAATGTGATGAGTCTGCCCGTGCGGGTCATGGGGATTCGCTACAGTGCGGCGGATGATACGCGGCGCGAGAAAAGGGGTCAAGAACGGTGCCCGCGCTTGCCATTTGATAGGGATGTGTTTACTCTCTGCCTCGCGTGACTAATCCAGACCCAACGCAGCCATCCAATCCCGCCGCTCTGCCCGGCGAGGCTTTGCGGGTGCTGGTCATTGATGATGATGACGCGATTCGCAGCATGCTCAAGGAGTTGCTGGAAAGCTACAAATGCGTGGTCCACGCCCACGCCAGCCCGCTCAAGGCGCTGGAGATGTTCACCCGGGAGGGAAAGAACTTCGACGTCGTGCTGCTGGATTATTATATGCCGCACATGGACGGGGCGAAGACGTTCGAGTGGATCCGCAAGATCAACCCGACCATCAAGGTGTTGCTTTGCTCCGGTGCGGATGAACTGCGGCTGCGACAGATCCAAGCGCAGTACAAGGTGGACGGCTACATTCGCAAGCCGTTCCGCACCCGCGAATTGATCAGCCTTCTGTTCAAGGCTGCCGGTCGCCCGGTACCGGCTCTGTAAGGTGGCGGCGCGCGGCCCGCGCGATCACGCGCACCACTTCAGGCTGTTCGGGCTGGCCAAACTGTTCCACGATTTGCTGGTAGAACTTCCGTGCTTCCTGCGTCCGCCCGGCTTCATTGAGCAGGTCCGCTGCGGATTTCCAGGCCTGCAAGACTTCCCATTCCTGTTGGGGATACCGGGCGCCGACTTGGGCATACAACTTCACTGCCTCATCGAGTTTACCTTGGGTGGCGCGAATGTTGCCCAGGCTGCGCAACGCCACGGCGGACCAAGCGGGCTGGTCGCGGTAGTGTCGGACCAACTTCCCGTAGCCGGTAGCAGCTTGCTGGAGCAGCCGGTCACGTTCCGCGCCCTGCGCCTGCGCGGCCGGTAAGTGGTATTGCTTGGTGGTCTCGTCGAAAAGTGCCTTGGCCGCCGCTGTGCGTTGTTCGGGCGGCACCGTGGTGCAGCCGGCAAGCAGTAGGAGAAGCAAAAAGCTAGCGCGTCGCATTGGTTCCCTGCCGGGTTGTCAGTTCGTAGGTGAACTTCTGTTTCGCACGGGGCGCGAGCGGGAGAACGAATTTCACCTTGCCGGCGTCGACCTTCTCGAAGTTGGTCTCGGACTTGAGCTCCCAGTCGCCGCCGAAGCTGCGACGGATGTCGAGCGTGACCGGTATCTCCTTGGAGTTCTGAATCTCAAACTCCCAGGTTTCCTTCGTTGTCCAGCCGTCGATGTCGCCGTGCTGGTTGAAG
>JBFZFE010000331.1:0-4562 GCA_041306525.1 Verrucomicrobiota bacterium
AACATCACCGAACGAAAGCAGGCCGAGCAAAAGCTGCGCGACTTCAACGTCACGCTTGAAGACCGCGTGCGCCAGCGCACGGCGGCGTTGATCGAGAGCGAAACGACCGCCCGGGCGCTGCTCGAAAACCCGATTGACGCCGTTTATCTCCTGAACAGGAGCGGCAAGCTGCTTGATCTCAATGTCACCATGGCCCGTCTGTTGGGCTGCCGCCGCGATGAATTGATCGGGAAGAACCTCTTCGAACTCCTGCCACCGGAAATTGCCCGTTCGCGCCGGCGCAAGCTCGCCGAGGTGTTTCGCACGGGGCTGCCGGTGCGCTTCGAGGACGAGCGCAACGGCTGCTGGGTGGATCAGGTGTACACGCCGATTCTTGCCTTGGGCGGACACGTCGCCAAGGTGGCTGTTGCCGCCCGGGATGTCACCCATTTGAAAACGGCCGAACTCGCCCAAGCGCAGTTGGCAGCCATTGTGGAATCGACCGGCGATGCCATCACGGCAATTGATCTCAACGGCACCATCACCGATTTCAACCACGCCGCCGAACGTCTGTACGGCCATACCGCGGCGGAAATGATCGGCCAACCCGCGACCGTGCTCATCCCGCCCGAACGCCAGCATGAACTTGGGGCGAGCATGCGCAAGGTGCGGCGCGGCGGGAGCATCCATGGGTTTGAGACCGAACGCCTGCATCGCAGCGGACGGCTCCTGCCGGTCTCCTTGACGATTTCGCCCGTACGCGACTCCGCCGGGCGGATCATGAAGGTGTCCGCCGTGGCGCGCGACATCCGCGAACGGAAACGCCTGGAGGCCGAGATCCTGCGGGTCAGTGAAATGGAACGGCAGCGGCTTGGTCGCGATTTGCACGACGGCTTGAGCCAGCAACTGACCGCCGTGGCGCTGCTCAGTGGCGCCGCGGAGCAATCGCTGGAGGAGGCCGGTCGGCCCGAGGCCGTCCAGATGAACAAGATTGCCACCCGGATTCGGGATGCCGTCAAGACGTCGCGCGACCTGGCCCGGGCGTTGTACGCGACGAGTTTGCAGACCAGCGGGCTCGGCATGGCCTTGGAGGAACTCGCCGGTCAGGTCTGTGAAATGTTCAATGTGCGATGCCGGTTCACGGGCGACCGCGAGCTGCGGCTGGCGGATGAAAACCTTGCCCGTCAACTCTACCGGATTGCGCAGGAATCGGCGTACAACGCGGCAAAACACAGCCACTGCCAGACGGTGCGCATCGAGTTGCGGGACATGAAACGCTGCCTCAAACTGAGCATCCGGGATGACGGAAACGGCCTGGCCATTCGCCGCGGCTACCAAGGCGGGATGGGCCTCAGCATCATGAGCTACCGGGCTGACCTGATTGGCGCGAAGCTTGAAATGCAACGCCGAAAAGGCCAAGGTACCACCGTCGTTTGCATTGTTCCCAAGCCTTGGACATCGAAATGAAAACCAAATTGAACGAGACCAATAGCAGTTGCGCCAACGGGCGAAAGCAGCGCGTATTCATCGTGGACGATCACCCCATGGTGCGCGAAGGCACCAGCGCGTTGATCAATCAACAGCCGGACCTGGCCATGTGCGGGGAAGCGGGTGACGCAACGCGCGCCTTGGCGTCCTTGGGGACCTCGAAGCCCGACGTGGTGATTGTGGACCTGAGCCTGGAGGGACGCAGCGGGCTGGAGTTGATCAAGAACATCCGGTCGAGTTTTCCCAAGTTACCGGTGCTGGTGTATTCGATGCACCACGAGGACCTCTACGCCGAGCGGGCGCTGCGCGCCGGGGCGCAGGGCTACGTGATGAAGCAGGAACCCACCAAGCAGCTGTTGGGGGCGGTCCGCGAGTTGAGCAAGGGAGGGATGCATGTCAGCGCCAACGTGGCCAACCGGTTGCTCAGTTCTGCCGTGGGGGCGCGCTCCGCGACGGCGGTTTCGCCCGTTGATGAATTGACGGACCGGGAACTCGAAGTCTTCGAGATGCGCGGCGAAGGTCTCAGTGCCAGTGAGATTGCCCGCCGCCTGCATTTGAGCCGCAAAACCGTGGATTTCCATCTGGAAAATATCAAACACAAGCTGGATTTACCCAACGCCGCCGAGCTGCTGCGGCGCGCGGTGCAGTGGAGCCAGAGCAAGAAAATCTAGACGCTGTCGGAAGCGTTTACCGGCCGTCGGTCCAGGTGTGGATCGGCGGCTTTTTCTTTTTCCAGGGGAGGCACAATGCCCAACGCGACTGTCAGGAGTTCTCCCGACAGGCTGTGTGAGGGAAACCCCTAACACAGAACCAGAATGGCCACCGATTGGCGTGTCGCCGACGCACTGTTACTCTACGCAGCAGTGTGAGGTTCAGGAGCAGGCATTCTACCGCTCAGGTAGAGAGCTGGATTCAACAATCGTGGAGACAACGGTAATGGTGGTTTCGGAGCGATGTGAATTGATCGAAGTTGGCCAGGTCAGGACCGCTTGGCAGGGGGAGGGCGTCCAGGTCTTGGCGTACTGGCCCAAACAGAACAGGAAACAAACAACAAACACCCACAAAGGGGGAGAAGAATGAAGGAAACCGGAAAACGAAACACGAAGATGGCCAATGGGACGATTTTGAAGGCGGCCATGTCCACGAAACAGCCGATGGAGAAGTTTGCTGAGTTTGTTTTGGACATGCCCCAAGCCAAGTCGGTGGCGGTGGCGGGAAGCTTCAACAACTGGAAGCCGGTCACCATGCGCAAGAATGGGGACAGTTGCTGGCGCATCAGCCTGATGCTGCCGCCCGGTCGCCATGAATACCGCTTTGTTGTGGACGGCAGGTGGATCGACGATCCGCGGGCGGCGGAGTCTGTGCCCAACCCGTTCGGCGGCCGAAACGCCATCCTCACGATCAAGGAGGAATCGGTGTTGATGCCAATGGATCTCGCGGCCGCAGTGGCGCGGGCAGCAGTGTGAAGCGGTGAGGAAAAGGCTCGCATCTGATCAAGAGCGGGCCTAAAAGAGCCGTGGCGGCTGGTCCGCGCGGTCCAGAGGAAAGACGTACCATGTTGCGCGGCTAGTCGAATGCTCGCCGCGCTACATGTTGAACGCAACTATTTAGAACGAGGACTGAAGAATGCGTATCGCGATGTTTACGTGGGAAGCGCTGCACGGCCAAGCCGTGGGCGGAGTGGCAGCACATGTGTCGGAGCTGGCAGCGGCATTGCAGCGAAAGGGACACGAGGTGCACGTCTTCACGCGGCCGGGCTATGGAACCGGCGGAGTCGGGCAGGTGGATGGGGTCTGGTATCACTGGTGTCCGCATAACCAGAGCCGCAACTTTGTCGACGAGATCCAAGAGATGTGCCGTTCCTTTGTCTGGCACTTTTTCCAGACGGAGGATCACGTCGGCCACTTTGATATCGTGCATGCGCACGATTGGCTGGCGGCGAACGCCATGGTCTGGATCAAGCAGGGGCGCGGCGATCACAAAACCATCTTTACGATGCATTCGACCGAGTACGGTCGTTGTGGAAACAATTTCTACGGCGGCGTCTCCGCCCGGGTGCGCGACCATGAACGCAACGGCACTTTCTGCGCCGACAAGGTGATTGCCGTCAGCGGCGTGCTCAAAGGCGAATTGATGTGGATGTACAATCTGCCGGACTGGAAGGGCTGGGTGATCTACAACGGAGTCCCGGTTCAGAAATACAACGGTTACATCGACCCCGGTGTGGTCAAGGCCCGGTATGGCATCGGGCCGATGGATCCGACGGTTTTCTATTGCGGTCGGCTGGCCGTGCAGAAGGGGCCTGACTTGTTGGTGGAAGCGATCCCGGGTTTGCTGAAGCATCATCGCAACGCGAAGTTCATCATCGCCGGGGAGGGTCACATGAAAGGTCATCTCCAGACGCGGGTGAACCAGCTCGGGGTGACGCAGGCAGTGCGTTGGCGCGGGATCATGAATCAAGGCGAACTGATCGACACGTATAAAGCCAGCGATGCTGTCGTGGTGCCGAGTCGCAACGAACCGTTTGGCATCACCGTGCTCGAGGGTTGGGCCGCCGGCAAGCCGGTTGTCGCCTCGCAGATCGGTGGACCGGGCGAATATGTGTGGCACAATGTCAACGGCCTGAAGATCTATCCCACGGTCGAATCCGTGGGCTGGGGGATTGGTACGTTGTTCACCAACTGGGAATGGGCCCGCTGGATGGGACGCAATGGCCGGACCGCCGTCGAGACCGCGTTCACCTGGGATAAAATCGCCGAAACGACCGAGAAGTGTTATCAGTCCTGACCACGTGGAACAACTCCTCAAAGCACAGGATCTGCCTCCTGCCCGCGTCGGGCCTTCCTTGTTCACGGCGGAGGATTTCCAAGCCTACCGGGACGGCTCCCATAGCAGTATGTACGAGCGACTCGGGGCGCATCCGCTGAGCGTGGATGGCGTCGAGGGAACGTACTTTGCCGTGTGGGCGCCCAATGCAGCCCGCGTCAGTGTCATTGGCGATTTCAACAACTGGCACAATGACGGCCATCCGATGCGGCTCATTGAAGGCGAGGGGATCTGGGAGGCTTTCATCCCGCAGGTCCGGCAAGGTGCGT
>JBFZFE010000332.1:0-2663 GCA_041306525.1 Verrucomicrobiota bacterium
CGTCGCCCCCGAACGTGCCGGAGCGCGTTGAGATCTTGACACCCGTGACCACACCCGCCCAATCGGTCAGCGCAAGGTCGGTGAACGTGTTCGCGGTGATCGTGTCGAAACCGCTGGCGGACCCGCTTAGAGAACTGAAATCAATCTTCAGTAGGCTGAGAGCGGCCGCCACGCTCAACACGCCATTCGCCGGATTGAAACTCCACGCCTTCCCGCCCGTCAGCGCGGGCGTGATGCTGGCGAAGTTGCCCGTCTTCGTGCCGGATGCCGAGAACAGTTGGAAGGTCTGGCCCTTGGACAGCGTGCCGGAGAGATTGGTGACAACGAGCGAGCCGCCGTAGGTGATACTGGTCACGCCCTGAACGAAATCGCGCTGGCCGTTGCTGGCGTTGACCTCCACGAAGGTTGTTCCCGCCAGCGTGAGGCTGTTGCTGATGGTGAGCGGGCCGAGGGAAGCGCCGGGCGCAAGCGTGCCGCCCGCCTGCACGCTGACCGCGCCGCCAATGACGCCACTGCCGCCCAGGATGCCGCCGCTGACGGTGACGGGGCTGTTGCCGAGCGAGCCGTTGACGAGCAGGGTGCCGAGGCTGACGGTGGTGGGGCCGGTGTAGGTGTTGGCACCGCTGAGCGTGAGCGTGCCGGCGCCGGACTTGGTGACCGGCATCGCCGCAGTCGAACCGTTGGCAATGACGCCGCTGACCGTGCTGTTGCCGCTGCCGGTGAATACGACGTCTCGGCCGGTCGTCGTGGGCGTGATGTTGCCGGCCAGGGTCAGCGTCCCGGCGTCGCTCTGGAACATCGTGCCGCCACCGCCGATGGGGAGGCTGAACGAACCGTTGATGGTGTTGTTGCCCGCCACGTTGATGATGGGCGCGGAGGCCGCAGTGGCACCCCCGGCATCCGAACCATTGTTGCTCGTGTTGAAGCGGATACCGGACGCGAGCGTCAGGTCGCCGCCGCTGCCGTCCAGCTTCAGGGTCCGGCCGGTGCCTGTGATGTTAACCGTCTTCGTTCCCGTGCCGAGCGCATTGCTGTGCTTGATGGTGAGCACGCTGGGTAGGGTGGTGCTGCCCGACGCGCCAATCGTGACACCGCCGGTGAAGGTGTTGGCGACTGATAGCGTGGCGGTGCCGGCACCGGACTTGGTCAGGCTGCCGTTTTCGCTGACGACGGTGGGCATGGTGAAGGTGCTGCCGCCGCTGCCGATGGTGAGCGCGCCGCCGCCGGTGGTGATGCTGCCAGCCCCGGTCACAGAGTCAAAGGTCTGGGCCTGGCCGTTCATGTCCAGAGTGCCGGTCACCACGATGTCGTTGCCGGAGGCGATGCGATTGGCCCCGCTGGATAACTGGAGTGTGCCCGCGCTGATGGTCGTCGTGCCGCTGTAGGTGTTCGCGCCGGAAAGCGTCAGCGTGCCGGTGCCGGCTTTGCTAACCGTGCCGGTGCCGCCGATAGCCCCACCGGAGAACGTATAATTCGCCGACGAGTTAACGAGCACGGAGCCCGGCGTCACGGTGCCGGACACCGCCACCGTGCCCGCCCCCGAACCGAGAAACTTGGCGTTGTCGCCGCTCTTGTATGTGGAGCCGCTCCAACTCGTGGAGTCCGGCTGGGCCCAGGTCATGTCGGTGCTGCCGTCCCAACTGACGTCAGCGGGCACGCTGGCTTGGAACTGGTAGAAGTAGCAGGTGGCCCATTGCGGCTTGTCGGCGGCCAGCGAGCCGATCACCTTTCCGTCCGGCGTGAGGGTGCGGCAGCCGCCGACGTTGCTCAGGATGATGTCGCTGATGTCGCCGGTGCCGGAAGTCGGCGTAATGGCGCGGTTCTGCCAGGTGCTGCCGTTGTCGTAGCTGACCAGTGCCACCAGCCGCTTACGCGTCGAGCTCTCAGCGTACCGGCCCACGGCAAACAGCGGACCGGTCGGCTCGTTCGGGTCGGAAGCAAACAACCCGTCGCCATCCGCAGACTGGATGGGCGGATTGCCCCACTGGTTGCCCCAGTCGGTGTAACTGTCGATCTCGCGCACCCCGGTGGTGGCGTTGAAGCGCATGTAGTGCTGGCGGACGGGGGTGACCCCGCGGGTGTTGTACATGAAATGCACCTTGCCGTTCTTGACGTGCATGTTGCCCAGCCAGGTGTTGAGGGCGACCTCGTCGGCGAGGGTAATCATGGTGGACGGGCCGTTCGCGGCGCAGGAGGTCGGGATCGAGAGCGCCGTGCCGTTCATCGCTTTCCAGTTGTCTCCGCCATTGGTCGACTTCACGTAGCGGATCGTCTGGTAAGGTATGGCATCATCGTCGCCGGTGGTCATGCCAAAGTGGATCACGCCATTCGTTTCCACGAACAGGTGGGGATACGTCGGTCCCACCGTGCCGCTGCTGGTCCAGACGGACTTGCTCTTCGTGAGGTTGCCCGACTTGTCGAAGACCAGAAAATACCCATGCTGGGTGGCGTGGTAGAGCAGGCCGCGCGAGCGGTCGTAGAAGGAGGCAAACTTGCCGCCGCTGCCGGCTGAGGTGATGGTCTTGTTGATGGCCGGCGCGGAATAGTTGCCCGGCGTGAATTTCATGAAGCGCGTTCCGGTGCTGTCGCTCTTGGGAAAGATCAGGTAGAGGTTGTGATCCTCGTCGGTCTCGAGGGTCGGCGGGTTGACGCTGTAGGCCTCC
>JBFZFE010000333.1:0-2563 GCA_041306525.1 Verrucomicrobiota bacterium
TCCACTTGCCGGCGCTCAGGTTGGTTGCGGCGTCCACTCCATACCACCGATAAGGGGCCGTTGTCCACGTGATTGCCGTCCCCCCGTCTCGCACGGCAATGTCGGTTACCCGCAGGTGCGCATTCGTGTCCGTCGGGTCGGTTCCTGATCGAAATTCGTCGAGATTGTCGGCTCCGTCGCCATCCCAATCCTCAAGGGATCCTCCACCGGGTGCATTGGTGCCGTGGAAGTACTCGATTTCCCACGCATCCGGAAGGTTGTTGCCGTTCTGGTCCACGAAGTTCCGTTGGCTGACCGCCACGCTGTAGGTTCCCGTTGTAAACTGGGCAAAACCGGCTACATGCACGAAATACGTCGCCGCCGGTCCGACGTGGATCCGCGACACGCGCGACGTCGGCATCAACACCGAATCCGTCTGTACGATTCCGGTCTCGCCATCCCACGCCACCAACGTCACCACGCTGTCCCAGAGGGTCCCCGCGGTCACCGTTACCACGTACTCCTTGAGGGAGTTGGTCGCGCAAAAAGAAAACCAGTCCTGGTCGACGTCGATCTCGATGCAGCCCGTGCGGATCGATCCGATGGCGATGGGCTGGGCCGTGGTCGCGCCATCGCCATAGTCGTCGGCGAAGGCATGGGCCCGGGCGCGTAGATTCGCCAGCGAGCCCACGGTCAGGACCGTAAGGAGCACTCCCCGCGACAGACTTCCCAGCGTGCGGTTCATGGCGAATCTCCCGCCGAAAGGGTCTGACCGCACGGTGAGGGCGGCGACTTGCCTCGACCGGCGCGGCGCACAGCGGTGATCACAGTGAAACCGGACCACGCCAGGAAGGCGCCGATGAGCCTGGTCGCGGCGGCGACGCCATGTGCCATGCGCAGCAGGAACAGGCGGACGCCGTGCGCCGGCGCAAAGTACAGCGCATGGGGCAGGAGGAAGTAGAGGACATTCTCGAGCGAGGTCTCGGCGAGACCAACGGTCGGTCCCGCCTTCCGGTCCCACCACGCTTCGATGCGGCGCCTGGGCGCGGACGAACGTTGCGCGATCGCCGCGCCCGCCCAGACCGGCAGATACCGCGCCGCGGCATCCGGCAGCGCCATCCCCAGCCAGTCACGCACGCCTTCCAGACTCACTACCATGCTCTGAGCGATCCGGCGATCCGCCGTCTGCCCGGCGATCCAGTCCCAGTCCAACTGCGCCGCGTATTCGCGCATGAACGCCGCCACATCCAGCCAACGAAACAGCATCTACAGGTCCAGTGCGTCTGCGCCCGACCGGATGGTTACCCGGTGAGCGGACTGGGCGTCCGCGCAGTGGCGTCCTGTGTGCAGGCAGAGCAGCACCAGCATGCGATCCGGACCGGGCTGATACCACTCAAAACCGCTCTTGTTCAACCTGCTGGGCCGGTCGAATAGCGCGTCATAGCGCAGGGTCATCACGCCGTACACCGGCTCCACGGCCCAATGCAGTTCGCAGACGACCGGTTCGTCCGACCGCTGAATGCGCCAATGGATGCGGTGGGCGTCCAGGGGCCACAACGGGCACTCCCAGTCGAGCGAGCGAAAGTCCATGGTTCGACAGACTTGCCACGCCCGGCGGCGGGCGCCACGCGGCACCAGAATGTCGATGTCCGCCCCAATCCGGGCCGCCGGATCCCCGTACACAGCGGCGGCCAGGAAGGGCCCCCGCACCGCCAGACTCGGAATCCCGGCTTGCCGCAGAGCCTCCATGAGTCGAGTTCCCGATTGCAGTTGCCGCAGCGCCTGCAGGAGACTGCGCCGATAGGCATCTGCCATCCGCGCGTGGAAGTGGTCCCATCCCGCGGTCATCGGAAAGGTAATTGGCAACTGCTGAAACAGCGGCAGCAGGCGATTCCGTTCCAGCCGGTCTCCGAGTCGCTCAGCGCTGAGTCCGGCGGGGCCCGCCACGGGATCCGCTCCGCGGCGCAACCACGCCCGCAGCGCGTCCAGAATCCAGGTTGTTTCGCCGTCAGTCATCGTCCACGGTTCCAGTCATCGACAACGTACTCTTCTCTATGGCGGGTTGACCAGCATCGCGGGATCGCCGAAGAGTTCGAAGAAGAGGAGTTCGCGCGTATTGCCGTTCTGCAGGTAAAGCGACGCATAGGCCGGAAGCAGTGCGTCGCCGATCCGCGGTTTGCGCTCCGTCAGCACCGTCTGGTAGAAGCCACGCGCCACGCTCCGGCAGCCGGCGAAGGTGGACAACCCGCTCGACGCCAAACAGGCGCCTGCTCCGCGGTTTGCGCCTTCGAGGAACGTCTCAACGAGGCACTTCGTGCTGGGGCTTTGGAAAGCACCGTTCTGGCAAGTCAGCATGGAGACAATGGGATAGTAGGGGCGGTTGTGCAGACCGGCGACATTGGCGGTGGTGAGCAGACTCGGTGACGCCGACCACAGGTCAATGGCTCCATGTCCAAAGTAGTTGACGATAAACGTCCCGGCGTTGATGGCGTTGACGATCGCCGCGCTGCTGCCGCCCGGAGTTCCCTTGTAGGCGGGTGTGGTGCTGAACCCGTTGGGATCGAGATCGTGGGTCCAGACGAAG
>JBFZFE010000334.1:0-4510 GCA_041306525.1 Verrucomicrobiota bacterium
AACACTCTTCTTCACAATCGGGACGTAGAGACGGGTTGGGCCTTTGCCGGTGCGCAGAATCTCGCACGCTGGGACATCAGGGTTCAACTCGTACGGCGATGCGGGCAACCAGGTCTCGAGCGCGTAGAGGCCGGACTCGCCGATGTCGCGGAAGTCGAACTCCAGTTCGAGGAACTGCCCCGCCGGTATCGGCACGAGCACCAAGCTGGCGGGCACATTGGTCGCCGTGCCGACGTTCATGCCGGCAGTGTAATCAGCGATGTCGGGGTCAGCCGTCGGCGCGATCAGCCCCCAGTAATGGCCGTCAGTGCTCAACGGCTTGATCTCTGGGCATGGTGCTTCATGAACTCGCCTTCCCAGAGCGTCTTGGGATGCGGGCCTTTGCTGAACGAAAAACGCTGGCGCACGCCGAGGATCGTCATGGCTTCGCGTTGGACGATTTTCGGCTGCCACTTGCGTTCGAGCCATTCGGTCTTGGTGATGCCCATCTCGCCCTTGCCGGTGATTTTCATCGCGAGCTTCTTCAAGGGCGCGACCTGCACCGCCCACACCTCGGCATTGCGGAAGACGATGCTCTCGATACCGGCTTGGGTGAACGCGTGATCCACCATCCGTCGGATCGCCTCCGAAGCGTAATCCTCACCGGCGACTGTCGTCAGAAACAAATGCCCAAGATCGAGCCGCTGGTCCATCTCGATGCCATTGAACCGGATCAAGCCAACAAGCTTGCCGGTCTTCTTCACGCAAACGGCCCACGAGCCCGGGTCGTTTACGAAGAACTCCGTCAACCCGCGACTTCCCTTGTCGTCCGCGGGCCAAGGCCGGTCGTACTTGGCACCTTCACCGGCGACCATGTCGCGGGCCAGTGCCGGCACGGCGGGCCAGTCATTGGTGGCGAAATGGCGGATAATGAGCCGCTCGGTCTCGAATTGTGTCGGCATGGTCTTGTTCCCTTTCGTTGCCGGAACTGCCGTGACGATGGCCAGCATGACCCATAGCAACTTCATCGCTTACGAAACGCCGTGATGCCGTCGCGGATCCCGGTCATCTGCCAGTCTTGAGCGCGCAGGACGTGCTCGCAGACATCCTTCACGCTGCGAGTATTGCCGGCCGTGTGTTTCGGGTCCGGGGGCGCGCTGAACTCGGCATCGGTCAGGCCGATGAGTTCGCCAACCAGTTCCGCCCGCCGCAACAACGCTTCCAGCAGATAGGCTTGGGACGCACTGGAGCATGCTGGTCAGGAGGCGCTCCGCCATCGCGAGGGCTGCCGCATCGGGTTGGTTCGCTGATGTCATTTGTCGTTCTCCCCGGTAAACACACTTCTTGCTTCTGCGCTGGAGCGAAGGGGTTATTTCTTCGGCTGAAACACCGTCGGGTCATCGAGCGTGCCGGCGAAGATGTCGATGTTATTGCCTTTGTTGGGCTTCCAGTACAGCTGACTTCGGACAGAAATGCCAGACGCCGTGCAGGTCGCACTTCACACCCGAGGCGGCGCGGAACGTGGCCGGTTCACCCGCCACGACCTTGAACCCCGCCTGCCGCACGACCAGAAACGGCGACTTCAACGTGCCGGTCGCCCGTTGACAGCCGCGGCAGTCGCAATAGTTGCTCTCGACGACGGGACCTTGCACCTCATACTTCACTTGGCCGCAGTGACACTGGCCGGTGATGGATTTGGGGTTGGTTTCCTGGCCGCTGACGGTGCCGATGGCCAGCAGACAGAACAGGATCACCGCGCATGGTTTCATGGCCGCAGAGACTACGTCTGCCAAGGGGCGACGGGCAAGGTAAACTGCCGCTCTCATATCTGCGCCAAGATCCGTTCTGCCACACGGCGACGGGCGGGCGGCGTAGTCGCCGGTTGGTGAACGGCGGAGGTGGCGTTCGCACAACGGGGCAGCGAACTGCTTCTCGGCCTTGGCTCCGGGCACGTCAATCTCGGTCAACGTCAGCAGCGTGTACCAGAACGGGAACGCGCGCCAACGTCCGTTCTCAAGGCGGCGCAACTTCAGGACTTTCATGCCCGTGGCCAACCGTTCTTCCTTGCGGTCCAGACCGCCCGCCGTCAACTGGCGCCAGTACGCGCCGGAACAGATCCCGCAGCAGTAGGTACCAACCGAATACTGCCGCCGCTCGGCATCGTCGAGGCGCTCCATGAAATTGGCTGTCGCCCGAGCCAACGCCGGGCGCGTTGCCGGCACGTCGAGCAGCAACAGGGCGCGGCAAGCTTCTTCGCCCAGCACATGGCGGGCACCGGCTTCGGAGTTGATCGGTTCGCCCGTGAAGGTCCGGTACCCTTTGGCGGCTTCACCGGGTAGTGGCGCAAACATGCGGCATAGCTGCCGGGCAATCCCTGCTGCTTGGCGATGAGCTGCGCGGCTGCCAGTCGTGTGGACTTGGCCAGTGGACGTGCGAAGAAGAACGCCTCACTGACTATATCAACGGCGGTGCTGAGTCTTTTCGCGTCATTTCCTTTTGCTTCGCTTTGGCCTGCACCTGGGTGCCCTTCCACCAACTCAGGGCCGCGCCCCCGAACAACAGCAGAAATCCGAGCAACACAAACCGCCACGCCGCCAATTCCATGAACACCAGCCAGAGCCGCAGCGGCAATGGCAAGGCCAGGATGATCATTGCCGGCCAGTACCGCGTGCGCCACCAGAGGCCGCCGATGAGGGCCAACAGCACCGCCGCCACCAGGATGTCGCGCCCACTCAACGTCGGGTACAGATAACTGAAGGCGCAAGCCGTCGTGGCAATCGCCCCGGCAACCATCATCAAGGCGGGAGTGCGTCCGAAGAACAGAACCAGCGCCAACGTGCCCAAACCGAGGACGCCCGCCATGGCGCCAAAAGGTTCGAGCCCCAAGTCCATGGCCAGCGAGCGAAAGCCGCCCATGGTCGTCAGGCCCAGCGCGGTGACGGTCACCGCGGCAAAGCAGAGCGCCGGGTTGCGTTTCCTCAAACCGAACAGAAGCAAACCGACGACGAGCACGCCACCTGTGAAGTCCCAGTTCAGGTTCAGGGAGATGAGTTGGCCGGTCGGCTTCGCGGTGAGCATCACGCCCAGCGCGTAGCCAGCGCAAACCCACAGCAACAGCGGAGCGTTGTTGACCCGCGCCAACCAGAGCAGCGCGAGGCCGGTAACGGCCAGCAAGACGGCGGGATGCCACAGGTATTCGATGCCGGTCGGGTTCACGGCGGCAATCGAGCTGAACATCATCGTCGCTCCGCACAACGCCAGCGGCGTGGCGGCAATGACAATCTCCAGCGCCGCGACCTTGCGGCCGAAGCTCAGGCTGAGTTGCAGCAACGCCAGGCTGATGATGCTGATGACGGGCAGATAGTCGCTGAATTTGCTGCGCACGTCGAAGATGTAGGACAACACTTCCTGGTGGGCGCAGGCGATCAGGATCAGGAGCAGGCTGAAGACCCAGACCATTGCCGGCTGACGCAGGAACGGCTGGTCTGCGGAGGTCGCGTCGCGCGTCTCCTTCCGTGGCTTCACCATGTCGATGAGCAACAGCCCACCCGCGACCAATACCACGCACCAGCTCAGCAACCAGGGCAGCCGCTCCGCTGTTGCGCCCGGTGCGCCCCCCAAACGTGAGCCGAACAGCGCCCCGATGCTGAAGTTCCAGACCAACAACAGCAGACAGCCCGT
Organism: Verrucomicrobiota bacterium; assembly: GCA_041306525.1. GTDB lineage: Bacteria > Verrucomicrobiota > Verrucomicrobiia > Palsa-1439 > Palsa-1439 > JBFZFE01. Next base: position 3,661 of record JBFZFE010000334.1, read on the forward strand.
CAGCACCGGTGTGGAGAAACGCAATCCAACAATACGCCGCAGCGTCACGAGCTTGGCTGCTCCCAGCGCAACGCAACCACCACCGATGAACATCGCCACGCGGGGCGCGCTGTCGGCCAGCGCCGTCAACGTGATACCCGTGCCGGCAAGAAACAGCGCAACCAGCACCACCAGCGAAATGGCGTCGTCGAGCACGTGGCGCCAAGCGACGATGACCGTTAAGACCGCCAGCAACGTCACTTCATACACGTTCAGCGCGACGAGGCAGGGGACTGCTTCGCGCAGGAAATCAGCCTGCGCCAGAACCGGCCCGAGAATGCTGGCGATGCCGTAGATGATGGACAACGCGCTGAGACAGTACACGGGGCTGCCGCCAGTCAGGCTGAAAAACGCCCGCCAAGTCTCACGCAATGAGTGTTCCTCCGATGACGGAAGCAGCGGGGGAATGTCCGTGATGGACGGCTGTTGGCTGTCTTCCATCAATTTGAGTTTGTCATCCATGGCGCCTCTCCTCTCCCGTAACTCATTTCCTACGCAGCGCATGACAACTGCGCGCACGGCACAAGGCGGAGAGTGCAGTTTTGCACGGCCAGCGTCAAGCTCGCGCCATGCGGATGGGAATCAGTACCGGCCGTGTTGCCGGGCGGTCTCGTACATGGCCAAGACGTTTTCGGTGGGCGAGTTGTCCTGCAATTGGTGCGTCGGCGAAAAACAGTAGCCACCCCCGGGCATCATGATGTCCAGCGTCTCGCGGCAATTGCGCACCACGTCGTCCACCGTGCCGTAGGCGACCGGGCCGGCCGTCGAGATCATGCCGTGAAACGCGAGCCGGTCCCCGTACCGGTTCTTC
>JBFZFE010000335.1:0-5264 GCA_041306525.1 Verrucomicrobiota bacterium
GCGACGGCCAGTTCCAGCGCCTGATGCAGTCGATCCGCATGATCCATGACGACCCGCAGTTCCGCGGAGTCCACATGTCGGTGGGCCTGAGCAATTTCACCGTCATGATCCCGCCCAAACGGGCCGATGGTTCGCCCACCAAGGGCCCGCTGGAAAGCGCGTTCCTGACCATGGCAATGCCGCTGGGCATGGACCACGTCATCGGCTCGGTCAAACGCAAGTACGAGACCCTCGCGCCCGATCATCCCGCCCTGCAATGCCTGACCGACTGTCTGAAGCTGGAAGGCTTCGATGTCATCATGCGGGTCCAGGAATTCTACGCCTAACCGAAAACGGAGACCGCCCATGCCTGCCACCACCCCCAATATCGCCAAGCCGGCCGTGCTCTCGGACATCGAGATCGCCCGCGCCACCCAGATGCAGCCGATCGAACAAATCGCCGCCAAGCTCCGGATCCCCGAGGCCGAGCTCGAGCGCTACGGCAAATACAAGGCCAAGATCTCGCTCGATTACTACCACTCGCTCGATGCCGCCCCGACGGGCAAACTGATCCTGGTCACCGCCATCAACCCGACCGCCGCGGGCGAAGGCAAGACCACCGCCACGGTCGGCTTGGGCGACGCGCTCAACCGGCTCGGCAAACGCACCGCCATCTGCCTGCGCGAACCCTCGCTGGGGCCCTGCTTCGGCGTCAAGGGCGGCGCCGCCGGCGGCGGCTACGCCCAGGTCGTGCCGATGGAGGACATCAACCTGCATTTCACAGGCGATTTCCATGCCATCACCTCCGCCCACAACCTGCTGGCGGCGATGCTGGACAATCACCTCACCCAGGGCAACGCCTTGGACATCGACGTCAACCGGATCGTCTGGCGCCGGGTGCTGGACATGAACGACCGGGCGTTGCGCGACATCGTCGTGGGCCTGGGCGGCCATGCCAACGGGATCCCGCGCGAGTCGGGGTTTGACATCACGGTGGCCTCCGAGGTGATGGCGATCTTCTGCTTGAGCGAGTCGGTGCAGGAACTGCGCGAGCGCCTGGGCAAGATCGTCGTGGCTTATACCCGGACCAAGAAGCCGGTGACGGCCGCCGATCTCAAGGCGCATGGCGCCATGGCGGTGCTGCTCAAGGACGCGCTCCAGCCGAACCTGGTCCAGACCCTGGAGGGCAACCCGGCGTTCGTGCACGGCGGCCCGTTTGCCAACATCGCCCACGGCTGCAACAGCGTGTTGGCCACCAAGCTCGGTCTGCGCCTGGCCGATTACACCGTCACCGAGGCCGGCTTCGGCGCCGACCTGGGCGCGGAGAAGTTCTTGGACATCAAGTGCCGCAAGGCCGGGCTGCAACCCAGCGTGGTCGTGGTGGTGGCCACCGTGCGGGCGCTCAAGATGCACGGCGGCGTCGCCAAGGCCGACCTCGGCAAGCCGGACCCGGCCGCCGTCGAGAAAGGCATCGCCAACCTCGAGAAACACATCGAGAACATCCGCCTGTACAACCTGCCGGTGGTCGTGGCGATCAACCATTTCACCGCCGACACCGATGCCGAGCTGGCCGTGATCGAGAAACATTGCCAGAGCCTGGGCGTGCCCGCCATCAAGGCCGATCACTGGGCCCGCGGCGGCGCCGGCGCCGAGAACCTGGCCCAGGCCGTGATCGAGCTGGCCGACAAACCGCGCACCAACGACTTCCAGTTCCTCTACACCGACGAGATGAGCCTCTGGAACAAGGTCCGCACCATCGCCCAGAACATCTACGGGGCCGACAACATCATGGCCGATGTGAAAGTTCGCCAGAAATTCAAGGACTACGAGGCGGCCGGCTACGGCAAGCTGCCGGTCTGCATGGCCAAGACCCAGTACTCGCTGTCGACCGACCCGCAGCTGCTGGGCCGGCCCAAGAACTTCGATGTGCCGATCCGCGACGTGAAACTGAGCGCGGGCGCGGGCTTCGTGGTGGTGTTGCTGGGCGAGATCATGACCATGCCGGGGCTGCCCAAGGCGCCCAGCGCGGAGATCATCGACATCAACGAACAAGGCCAGATCGTCGGGCTGTTCTAAAGGGCGCAACCGCCGGGCGCGCCTTCCCAACCACCCATGAGCTTTCTGGACAAAGCACACACGATTGCCCCGCCCGGGTTCAACCGCTGGCTGGTGCCGCCGGCAGCGCTGGCGATTCATCTGTCGATCGGCATGGCCTACGGGTTCAGCGTGTTCTGGTTGCCATTGAGCAAGTCGACGGGCTGGAAGATCAGCACCCTGGGCTGGACCTACACGCTGTTTTTCGTGTTGCTGGGGTCCTCGGCGGCGATCTTTGGCCGGTGGCTGGAGAAACATGGGCCGCGCAAGGCTGGGGTGGTGGCGGCGCTGTGCTGGAGCGGCGGGTTGTTTCTGTCGGCCCTGGGGGTGTACTGGCAACAGATCTGGCTGCTGTGGCTGGGGGCGGGCGTGATTGGCGGCTGCGGCTTGGGGCTGGGCTACATCTCGCCGGTCTCGACGCTGATCAAGTGGTTTCCCGACAAGCGGGGCATGGCGACGGGCCTGGCGATCATGGGTTTTGGCGGCGGCGCGATGATCGGCGCGCCGTTTGCCGACAAGCTGATGAAACATTTCGCCACGCCAACCTCGGCCGGTGTTTGGGAAACCTTCGTTGCGCTCGGGGTGATCTACCTGGTCGCGATGCTGGCGGGAGCGTTCACCTACCGGGTGCCGGCGCCCGGCTGGAAACCGCACGGCTGGACCGCGCCCGCGCCGACCGAGAACCCGATGATCACCCGCGGGCACGTCCACGTGAACACCGCGCACAAGGCCCCGCAGTTTTGGTTGTTGTGGGCGGTGCTCTGCCTGAACGTCAGCGCCGGCATTGGCATCATCGGCATGGCCTCGCCGATGTTGCAGGAGATTTTTGGCGGGCGCCTGATCGGGCTGGACGCGCCGCTGTCCGCACTGAGCGCGGACCAGAAAGCCCGGGTGGCGAGCATCGGGGCCGGGTTCGCCGGGCTGCTGAGCCTGTTCAACATCGGCGGACGGATTTTTTGGGCGTCGTTGTCCGACAAACTCGGCCGGCAACGGACCTACCGGATCTTCTTCGTGCTGGGCCTGCTGCTGTACGTCGGGGCGGCCTACGCCGGTGGCACCAAGAACATGATGCTGTTTGTGGCCTTGTTCTGCGCGATCTTGACGATGTATGGCGGCGGGTTCGCCACGATCCCGGCCTACCTGGCCGACCTGTTCGGCACGCAATACGTCGGGGCCATCCACGGCCGGCTGCTCACCGCCTGGTCCACGGCCGGTGTGCTGGGGCCGGTGCTGGTGAACTACCTGCGCGAATTCCAGCTGGGCCGTGGCGTGGCGGTGGAGTCGGCCTACAACGTGGCGTTCTACGTGATGGCCGGGTTGCTTCTGCTGGGTTTTGTCTGCAACCTGCTGGTCCGCCCGGTGGACTCCGAACATTTCATGAGCGAGGACGAGCTGGAAGCCGAGTGGCAACTGGCCCGCGGCAAAACCGCGGCCAGCGCGGCGGCCGTCGAGACCGTGCCGGCGATGGCCGTCAGCCGCACCAGCTGGTATGGCGTGGCCACGGGCTGGACCTGTGTGAGCCTGCCGTTGCTCTGGGGCATTCTCCAGACCGTGGAGAAAGCCGCCCGTCTATTCCGGTGAGCGCCAGAGGGCCGCCGGCCGGCGGCCCCGTCCACCAAACCAACCCCGGGGAGTTCCCAGCGAACTGCCCACCGAGACAAACAACACCATGCCAACCAACCGCGACTTCTACCTGAACATGGCCCAACAGGGCTTGCGCATGCCCATCGGCACCGACTTGGTGCTGGCGGAAAAACCCGGTCACAAAGCGATCAAAAACGATGGGCGCCGCCTCGGCGAAGTGGTCGCCGAGTCGGCGCGACGCTGGCAAACTCCGCTGGCGATGCCGTTGATGGATTTGATGATTGAGAAGGACTGGCTTGTCGGCGCGTTGGGCGTACCGCACGAAGAGATCGCGACGTACCATTTTCTTGGGCACGTCCCGGAGAAAATGCCGGAGGCGCCCGCAACGGTTCGGGCACGCGCCACGAGTGACGCCATCCAGTACATCGCGCAAAACAGCGATTTACTGCCCTGCGGCATGAGCATCGGACCGTTCTCGTTGATGACGAAGTTGATTGCCGACCCGATCACGCCCGTGTTCATGGCCGGTCTGGGTGAGGACGACCGCGAAGTGCAGGCGGTCCAAGCGGCGTTGAACCTCGGCATGCAGGTGATTGTGCGCAATGTGTCGGCCCAGATCGCGGCAGGCGCCAAGGCGATTGTCGTGTGCGAACCGGCCGCGAACACGACCTATTTTTCGCCGAACCAGTTCGCGCAGGATGGCGCGGTGTTTGAGCGGTTCGTGATGAACCCGAACCGGCAACTCAAGGCGTTGCTGGACCAGCACGGTGTGGACTTGATCTGGCACGATTGCGGTGAGTTGGCGGACGACATGGTCCGGCAGTTCGCGACGTTGAACCCGGTGATGATGAGTTTTGGCAGTTCGCGTTTGCTCTGGGAAGACGCGCAGCTCGTGCCGAAAGACATCGTCCTGTTCGGCAACCTGCCAACCAAGAAGTTCTATTCCGACGACGTCATGCCGCTGGGCCAGGTCCAGGCGAAAGCGCAGGAGTTGCTGAAGCGCATGAAGGCGACCGGCCACCCGTTCATCCTCGGCAGCGAATGCGACGTCCTCAGCGTCCCCGGCAGCGAGCAGCGCATCAAACAGAAGGTCGCGGCCTTTCTCAACGCCTGACCCGGTCCAGGGCGCGGTCATCCGCTGTCATGCGGAACGGGCGGCGGACGGGCTGAGGCCGGTCAGGCGGCGGAATTGTTTGTTAAAGTGTTGCGGGTCCGGCATGCCGACGCGCGCGTTCGTCGAGCTTTACCGGCAGAGAGTCGGCCAAGGCGTCGGCTCTGGTCGAACCGCCCCTACATGCCACCGGCTTGCGACTTCAACTTCATGATCGGCCCCGACCAGTTCAACGCGCTGTGCCTGCCGGACATCGCACGGCAGACGGCGACGGCGGCGGAATTCAAGGTTGCGGTCAAAGACCAGACGTTGCATCGGATCGACCGGCGCTTGTTCGGGCAGTTCATGGAACGGGCGAGTTGGGGCGAGCCGGGGCCGGAGGCATTCGCGGACTCCGTGACCGGCCAGTTGCCACAGCAACGAAACATTGCGGTGTGAATGCCCCATGGCGCGCCGGTTGAAACCGGCGAGATTGGGACATGAAACTCGCGTTTGC
>JBFZFE010000336.1:0-8701 GCA_041306525.1 Verrucomicrobiota bacterium
CGGGGACAATGGAGATCAGCTTCGAGATGTTGGGGTGCGAACTGCATTGCGGGTATTGCCATAAATGGCTTACCTCTCAGGCTCTGCGGGACCCGGCAAGCGGGGCGGCGACGGTGTCGATGGGGGTGACGGAGTTCTGCGACTTGGCGGTGGCGCAGGGGGCGGCGACGGTGACGAGCACGTACAACGAGCCGTTGATCACCAGCGAGTGGGGCGTGGAGGTGTTCAAGGCGGCGCGGGCGCGCGGGCTGCGGACTTCGTATGTGTCCAACGGCAACGGGACGGCGGCGGTGCTCGATTACCTGCGGCCGTGGGTGGATTTCTACAAGGTGGATCTGAAGAGCTTCGATGACCGGCATTACCGGCAACTGGGCGGGAAGCTCGACAGCGTGTTGCGGACGATTGAGATGCTGCTGGCGCGCGGGTTCTGGGTCGAGATCGTGACGTTGTTGATACCGGGGTTCAACGACAGCGAGGCGGAGATGCGGGGGATGGCGAAGTTTCTGGCGGGCGTGTCGCGCGACCTGCCGTGGCATTGCACGGCGTTTCATCCCGATTACAAGATGCAGGAGCCGGGAAGCACGCCGGTACGCACGTTGGTACGGGCGTGCGAGATTGGGACGGAGGCGGGGTTGCGGTATTGCTACGCCGGCAACGCGCCCGGTCGGGTAGGGGACTGGGAGAACACGCGTTGTCATGGATGTGGAACGACACTGATCGAACGGGTCAGTTTCCAAGTGCAGAATTACCGGCTGAGCGAGGAGGGGCGGTGTCCTGATTGCGGTGTGGCGATCCCGGGACGCTGGGACGCGGCGCAGACGCGGGCGGCGATGCAAAGGTTCTCGAATCAGGATCGTCGGCCACGGTCGATGATTTTGCGTTGAAGCATGACGCCCGGTCGAGTACACGAAGCGGCAGGAAACAGAACATGGCCGAAGAACAGAAAAACAGTCCCGCTGCGATTCCTTCCCGAAACGAGATCTTGATGATTCTGGTCAAGCGTCTCTGCATGGCTGAATCCATTGGTCGGATCTATTCAGTTGCGCATCCCAAGGGCAAAGCCGCGGTGCTGGAAGCGTTTCAGGCGTTGGCGGCTGAGTTGGAGGCCCGCCAGCAATTGGTGCTTTCGTTGACCGAAGGCCGCATCATGGTGAACGGCCAGCCGGTGGAGGATCGCAACCCGATCATTCTGCGTTTCGTCAGCGCGTTTCAACAGATTCAGGTCGATAACCTGGTGTTCACCAAGGGCCTGACGCTGGTCGAGCTGGAGGAGTTCTTCCGCATCGTGTTGCAGGGCGCCAAGGTGATCAACGCGCAGGGCGGCTTGGTGACGATGTTGCGGACGAAAGGCGGCGCGCATATTTCCGTGCAGCAGGTCAGTTATGTTGCCGTGCGGACTGAGGATGTGCCAAAGGAACGCGATACGCAGCCTCTCTACTCGGGAGCGCCTGCCGATCCGGCGGAGACGGTGGAAGTGATTCCGTTCCCCGAGATCAAAGGCGCGCCGCGTCCGCGTCGTCCCCGGACACCGCGAGTCCGCCAGCCGGTCTTGACGCTGATTACCAAACATCTGGAGTCCCAAGGGATGAGCGGGGATGCTGGTTCCGCCCTGGCCCAGCAACTGGGTGTGTTTTTTGAGCGCGAACTCGGGGCGCGCACTCGTGATTTGAAACGGGAGAACGAGCGTTTGGTGGATGAACTGCGGCACATGAACCGTGTGCTGGACCACCTCGATCTTTCCGTGGTGGTCTGGGATGTGAATGGCGTGGTGACGTTTGTGCATCATTCGGCGGTCACGATGGTGGGGTTGGTAGCCGGTCGTCCCTTGGGCCTGGCGGTGTATCACTGTTTGCAGACGTTGGATTTTCCATTGACCGATCCGGATGCGGCCCAGCAGGACGGACTTACCGGGCAGGATATCATCCTGCTGCGCGCCATCGAAAGGATCATCGAGGGGCCCGATGGCGTCCCGATTGCGGCGCTGTTGCGGCGCGGTTGATCTGCCGGGGCGGGAAGCCAACCGGGAAGGGGGAGCAGTGGACGGAAGATTCCGGTTGAAATCTGGGGAGCCCTCGTGTAGAAGAAACCCCGCTTCAGGCCACAAGATGCAGACGTGGCCTTAATTTTTCATTGGGAACTACGTGGAATTGTCACGCGAATTGAAGATTTTTTCAGGCACGGCCAACCGTCCTCTGGCGCAGCGGATTGCTGACTACGTCGGAGTGCGGCTGGGTGATGTCACCATTACCCGGTTTCCCGACCTGGAGACGTGGGTCAAAATCAACGAGAACATTCGCGGTCGTGACGTTTACATTGTGCAGCCGACCTCGCCGCCGGCCAATGAGAACCTGATGGAGTTGCTGATCATGATTGATGCGGCGCGGCGGGCGAGCGCCAGTCGCATTACGGCGGTGATTCCTTTCTTTGGCTATGCCCGGCAGGATCGCAAGGACCAGCCGCGCGTTCCCATCACGGCGAAGTTGGTGGCCAACCTCCTGGTGGCAGCGGGCGCGAACCGCATCATTTCAATGGACTTGCACGCCCAGCAGATCCAAGGCTTTTTCGATATTCCCGTCGATCACTTGTATGCCGCCCCGGCGATTTACCGCTATGTGAAGCAGAAGGAAATCAGCAATCTGGTCTGCGTTTCCCCCGACATCGGCGGCGTCAAGATGGTCAACGCCTACGCGACGATGTTCCATGCGCCGCTGGCCATTGTGGCCAAGAAGCGCAAATCGGCGGCGGACGTCGAGATCTTGAATGTGGTGGGCGACGTGCGTGGCAAGAATGTGCTGATGGTGGACGATTTGACTGAGACGGCCGGGACGTTGACCCGGGCGGCCGAGGTGCTGCGCAAACGCGGTGCGAAGAAAATCTACGCCGCCGTCAGCCATGCGATCCTCGGTGCGAAGGCCATCGAGCGATTGCGCCAGTCGAAGCTGGACGAGTTGATCACGACTGACTCGGTGGCGCGCGAGAAGATTACCGGGGTGAAGATCACCGAGTTGAGTGTCGCGCCGCTGTTGGGTGAAGCCATCATGCGCATTCACAACGCGGAGTCGGTATCCAGTTTGTTTGATATCAATGGCGCGCGGGCGGAAAGCTAAGCAAGAGAACAGAAGAGCAGGAGCAGGTAAATTTATGGCAAAGCAATTGCAGTTGAAAGCGAAGTCACGGACCGAGATTGGCAGGACGCAGGTGAAACGTTTGCGCGCCGCCGGCGTTGTGCCGGGCGTCGTTTATGGTCACCACAGCCAGCCGCTGAGCGTCACCGTCACCGTGGATGATTTGGCCGCCGTTCTGGAGCATGGCGCGCACGGTCATGTGCTGGTCGATTTGCAGGTTGAGCAGGATGGCAAGACCTCGAACCGCTTGGCACTGGTTCAGGAAGTCCAGCAACATCCCTTCCAAGACCGCGTGCTGCATGTTGATTTCCGCGAAGTCTCCGCCACCGAGAAGATGCGCACGACCATTCCGATTCGTGCGGTCGGCGAGCCGGCAGGCGTGAAGACGGGCGGCGGCGTTCTGGAGTTCGTCATGCGCGAACTGCACGTCGAGTGTTTGCCCAAGGACTTGCCGGAAGTGATTGAAGTCAATGTCGAAGCCCTCGAAATCGGCCAATCGATCAGTGTCGGGGGCATCCAAGCACCCGCAGGCGTGACGATTTTGGATGGCAAAGACATGGCGGTGTTCATTGTCGCCGCCCCGATGGCCGAGGAAGAAGCGACCACGGCCGAAGGCGGGACCGCCGAGCCGGAAGTCATCGGTGCCAAGAAGGAAGAGGGCGAAGAGGGAGCCGAGGGCGAGAAGAAAGCCGAAGCCGGCAAGCCCGCAGCGGGCAAGGCCGAGGCCGGCAAGCCCGCGGCAGGCAAGGAAGCGGCCAAGCCTGCGGCAGGCAAGGCCGACGCCAAGGCGGCAGCCCCCGCCGTCAAGGCCGACGCCAAGAAGAAGTAGGCGGAGTACGTTGCCGTGTCGGACCGCGCAACGCTCGTGGTCGGGCTGGGAAATCCCGGCCAGGAGTACGTCGGCACCCGTCACAACATCGGGTTCGCCGTGCTGGAGCGGATGGCGGTCGAGCACGGAGGTTCTTTCAAGAATAAATCGCGGTTTGTGGCCGAGGTCGCCGAGATCAGCCTTGGCGGCCGCAAGGTGACGTTGGCCAAGCCACAAACCTACATGAACCGCAGCGGCCAGGCCGTCGCTTCGCTGTTGAGCTGGCTGAAGATCGAGCCGGCAGACATGCTGGTGGTGGTGGATGATGCTGATCTGCCGCTGGGCCAGTTGCGATTGCGGACGGCGGGAGGCAGCGGTGGACATAACGGCTTGGCCTCGATCTTGGCGAGCGTGGGCGGCAACGAGGCATTCCCGCGCGTGCGGGTCGGTATCGGGCGGAGCGGTCCGGTTGGGATCGATATTTCCAGTCATGTGCTGGGGCGGTTTGGTCCCGCGGAACGTTCGGCAGCGGCGGAAGCGGTGGCCAACGCAATGGCCGCGGTGGAGTGTTGCCTCAAAGAAGGTTTGACGGCGGCGATGAATCAGTTTAATCGGAAGGCCGCGCCGAAAGGCGGGCAGACCCCGCCAACGGCGGAGTGAAAAGGAGAGTTGGTTTGAAGAAGACGAAGAAGAACAATTTGAAGAAGTACGAATGCCTGTTGATTTTGGACACGGTTGGCAAGGAGGAAGCCGAGAAAGACATCCTTGATCGTGTCCAGAAGGAAATCCAGCAGGCTGGCGGCAAGGTCGAGACGATGCAGAAGATGGGGCAGAAGCCCTTTGCACGCAACTCCAATGGCCGCTCGGCCGGCAGCTATGTGAACGTGATCTTCGGGGCTCCCCCCAAGGCCATTCATGAGCTGGATGTGAAGTTCCACCTCGACACGGAAGTCTTCCGCTGGCAGTTCTCCGAAGCCATTGAGCAGCCCGAGCGCAAACCGCGCAAGATTCCGGGAGAGACAGCAGCCCCGCGGGAGTAGTCCCCATGGCGAACCTCAACAAAGTCCTGCTGATGGGCAATCTGACCCGCGACCCGGAGGTGCGTTACACCCCGAAGGGCACGGCGATTGCCAATCTGGGGATGGCGATCAACCGCCGCTGGACCACGGATACGGGCGAACAGAAGGAAGAGGTTACTTTTGTCGACGTCGAAGTCTGGGGCCGGCAGGCCGAGACTGCCAACCAGTATCTCAAGAAAGGCAGTCCACTGTTCGTCGAGGGGCGCCTGCGTTTTGACCAGTGGGACGACAAGGAAAGCGGCCAGAAGCGCAGCAAACTGAAGATTGTTTGCGAACACTTCCAGTTCATCGGGGCCCCGCGTGGCGGTGGAAACTTCCAGGAAGGCGGCGAAGGTGAACCCCCGCGCCAGTCTGCCCCGCAACGTTCGCAACCGAGTCGCCCGGCCAGTCGCCCCGCCCCGCCGCCGGCGGCGGATGAGCCACCGGCCAGCGAGGGTGACGATAACATTCCATTTTAAGCAGCAACACCAGACCAGAACGGACGGAGTTTATGCCAAGAGAAAGAGAAAACGCAGAACCACGACGCCCCCGGCGTGAAGTGATCATCAAGCGCGACTGCAAGTTGTGCGAAGACCAGATGGTCATTGACTACAAGCAAGCCGAGTTGTTGAAGAAATACATGACCGAACGCGGCAAGATTCTGCCGCGGCGGTTTACCGGCAATTGCGCCAAGCACCAGCGCCAGCTCGGCACGGCCATCAAGCGTGCCCGCACGATGCTGTTGGTGCGCTAACGAGGAATTTCGATGAGCAAACAAGTTATCCTGATCGGTAACGTCGAGCATCTCGGCGTCGAGGGTGATTCGGTCCAGGTGGCCGACGGTTACGCCCGCAACTTTCTTCTCCCGCGTGGGCTGGCCATGGAAGCCACCCCCGGCAACCTGAAGCGGATCGAAGCACTGCGCAAAAAGCGTGATGCGGATGCGGCCGCCTCCTTGGTCGCTGCCCGCGAGATTGAAAGTCAACTCACGAAGCAATCCTTCACCATCACCGCGGCGGTCGGTACGGATGAGAAGCTGTACGGTTCCATCACGGCTCAGGACATCGCGGCGGCTTTGCAGAAGGAAGGCATCAAAGTGGAACGCAAGCAGATTGTCTTGGAGCACCCCATCCGCACGGCTGGCGTGTTCGATGTGGACGTGAAGCTGCATCCCGAGGTCAGCGGCAAGGTGAAGATCTGGGTCGTTGGCGGTGAAGGTGAACAAGCTGCCACCACTGCAGCTGAGACCGAGAAGCCCAAGAAAGCTCCCAAAAAGAAGTAACGAGCGGCCCGGGGGTGTCGCATGGCGTTGACCAAATCACCAGCCGCGGAGAACTCCCCCGGTGCCCTTCGCCAGTCGTCTGCGCGGGAAAACCGCGTCGGCGCCGCCATCGCCATTGATCAGGTCCTGCCCAACAGCCGGGAGGCCGAGATGGCTGTCTTGGGCGCGATGTTGCTCAACCCGGCGGAAGCGGGCTCGAACGCCCGTGAACGCCTGAGCGACGATCAATTCTACTACGCCGGGCATCAAGTCATCTTCCGCGAAATCGCGGCGTTGCAGGATGTGACCAAAGGTGTTGATCTGGTCACCTTGACCCAGCGACTCCGCGACAAGGGGTTGCTGGAGGAGGTGGGCGGTCCGGCCTATCTGACCGACCTCATCACGCGCGTGCCCACGACGGCGCATATCGAGCATTACATCGATATCGTGTGGGAGAAGCATCTGCTGCGGCGTCTGATCGAGACCGCTCACAATGTGTTGACCCGCTCCTTCGAGGAACAGGATGACGTGACCGGCTGGGTCGATGAGATCGAACAGCAGATTTTCAACATCACCGCCGAGAAGTCCACGCAGGGCGCCGTGCCGGTCCGGGATGTCCTCAAAGATGCGATGCACAGCATCGAGCACATGTACGATTCGCATGGGCTGACCGGCTTGGCGACCGGATTTCGCGATCTGGACAAGATGACCTCCGGCCTCCATCCCGGCGCGGTGTTCGTCATCGCCGCGCGCCCCGCGATGGGCAAAACCAGTTTTGCCATGAACATCGCCGAGAACGTGGCAATCGATACGCAGAAAGCCGTGGGCGTGTTCAGCCTGGAAATGTCGGCCGAGGAACTCGTCAAGCGCATGCTCTGCTCGCGCGGCCGGGTCAACCTGCGCAATCTGCGGGACGGTTATCTACCGGAGAAAGAATTCGGCAAGCTGACCAGTGCCGCGTCGGAGCTGATGAAGGCGGCGATTTACGTGGATGACTCGCCCGGCCTGACGATTCATCAGGTTCGGGCCCGGGCCCGCCGGTTGAAGTTGCAGCATGACATCCAGTTGCTGGTCATTGATTACATGCAGCTGATGCGGGCCCCTTCCCGCCGTGCCGATTCGAGCCGGCAGGTGGAAATCGCGGACATCTCCGCGGGCGTCAAGGCGCTGGCGAAGGAATTGAAGATTCCCATCATCGTCCTGAGCCAGCTCAATCGTCAGCCCGAGCAGCGCGAGGACGGCAAACCGAAGCTGGCCGACCTGCGTGAGTCCGGCAGTATTGAACAGGATGCCGATGTGGTGGGTCTCTTGGTGCGTCCGGAGGTGTATGCGGACAGCGAAGAAGAGCGATCGGAGAAGCGCGGCAAAGCCACATTGATCATCGCCAAGCAACGTAACGGTCCGACGGGCGATGTGGAGCTGGTCTTTCTCGGTGAGTACACACGTTTTGAAAATGCGTCACGAATTGAAGATGGAGACGTGCCGCGCAATCAAGGAGGCGGTGAATGAAGCGGCATTTTGGATGGGCGTTGGCCCTCGGATTTCTTGTGGCAAGCCTGCCGGCATGGGGGCAATTGGATCAGCCGCCGAAGGCCCCGACCGTACAGGCCATCGAGGTCAAGTTCAGCGGTCCTGAGACAGTCAACCGTTCGGTGGTCACGGCCAACATCCAAACCGCGGTGGGCCAGCCCTTGTCGCGCGAGTTGATCGAGCAGGACGTGCGCAACCTGATCAATACCGGCTATTTCTTTGATGTCCGCGTGCTTGAGGAACCGGTGGCCAACGGCGTCAAAGTCACTTTCCAAGTCCAAGGCAAGGCGACGATCAAGGAAGTCATCATCGAGGGCCAGAAACGCTACAAGGAAGAACGTTTGCGCCGCGAAATCACCCAGAAGCCGGGTGACACCATCGACGAGCACAAGGCGCACTTGGAAGCGCAGAAGATTGTCGAGATCTACCAGAAGGCCGGTTACCCGGACGTCAAGGTGGAGCCGCAGATCACCATGGACCGCGAAACCGGCAAGGCGGTGTTACGCTACCAAGTCACCGAGGGGCCGCGCGTCCTCATCAAGCGCATCGTGATCCACGGCAACAAAGTCGTCAAATCGGGTGTTTTGCTCAAGCTCATCAAGACCAAACGTGATTGGTGGCTGGCATGGTTGTCGGGCGCCGGTGTGCTCAAGGCCGAGCAGTTCAAGGAGGATCTGGAGAAGATCCAGGAGTACTATCACGCCCAAGGCTACATCGACGCCGAGGTGACCGGCACACGCGTCGAGCGGGTTTCGCCCAAAGCCATGGTGTTGCATATCGATGTGTTCGAGGGGCGCCAGTACAAGGTCGGCAGCATCGCTCTGGAAGGAATCAAAATCTTCCCGGTCAACACCGTCGAGAAGCGCCTCAAGATGACAACGGGCCAGACCTACACCCCCGGCAAGCTCCAAGCCGACAC
>JBFZFE010000337.1:0-17801 GCA_041306525.1 Verrucomicrobiota bacterium
GGCGCGGGTGGAGATTGCGCCCGCGGACGAGGCGACCGGCAAATTGCTGGTGGACTTTGGGACGTTGTTGGAGACAGTGATGATTGTATCAAGCGCAGCGGTGAGCGCGCCAAGCGGCGAGCCGTTGCGTGTGAGCGTCAGCCGTGCGGATGGACAAAAGTGCGTACGCTGCTGGCGTTGGACGAAAGACGTGGGTGCGGAGCCGGTGCATCCTGAACTATGCGGAAGATGCGCGGAAGCAGTGAAAGGTTTTGAGTTATGAAGAAGGACAAAAAGGTCGTCAGCAAAAAGGCCACGGTGAAACCGGCCAAGGCGCCAGCAAAGGCGAAAGCGCCGAAGACAAGGGTCAAAGCCAGCAAACCCGTCGCCGTTGCCGCTGAGGCTGCGATTGTGAAGCCGGCCATCGAGATGCCGTTGGGCTTGAAGCTGCGCAAGGAACAGGTCGCGCATTTCAAGAAGCTGTTGCTTGATCTGCGGGACCACTTGATTGATGGGGTGAACTTCCTCGCCAGTGACAACCTGAAACGTTCCAACCGGGAAGCCTCGGGCGAGTTGAGCGGGTACAGTTTGCACATGGCCGACGCGGGCACCGACAACTTTGACCGCGAGTTTGCGTTGAGTCTTGTCTCCAACGAACAGGACGCGCTCTACGAGATCGAAGAAGCCCTCAAACGCCTCGAAGGCGGCGCGTTTGGCGTCTGCGAAATGTGCGAGAAGCAGATTCGCATGGAACGCCTCGAAGCGGTGCCGTTTGCCCGCATGTGCGTCCAGTGTCAGTCCTCCATGGAGAAGAACCGGCGCCGTCCACCGCCCGTGGTCGGCATCTTCAGTGAAAATGCTGATGACGAGACAACCGAGGCCGAAGAGAGCGAGGAATAAGGCTTGAGGCGGGTCGCGGTCATTGCCGCAACGATTGTCGTGCTCGACCAATTGACCAAGTGGCTGGCGCTGCGATTTGTCAGTGAGTACGAGCCGGTGACGGTGATTCCCGGCTTTTTCCAGCTTGTCAACTGGCGCAACACGGGGGCGGCGTGGGGGATTCTGCGCGACTACAACTGGCTGCTGACCCTGATCTCAGGCGTGACGCTCGTGGCGTTGGTCCTGTTCCGCAAATCCTTTGGCATCCAGCAAAAAGGACCGGCCATCACGCTGGGCCTGATCATGGGGGGGATTGCCGGCAACTTCATTGACCGGCTGCGGTTGGGCAGCGTGGTGGACTTCCTGGATTTCCACATTGGCCGCCATCATTGGCCGGCCTTCAACGTTGCCGACAGCGCGATCTGCGTTGGTGTGGTGCTCTATATCATCT
Organism: Verrucomicrobiota bacterium; assembly: GCA_041306525.1. GTDB lineage: Bacteria > Verrucomicrobiota > Verrucomicrobiia > Palsa-1439 > Palsa-1439 > JBFZFE01. The sequence goes on from JBFZFE010000337.1 coordinate 1,310, forward strand.
TCTCGTGGCGTGCGGCCGATGAGCCCGCGGCCGCCAAGTAGTTCAGAGGGCGCACATTTCGCGGCGGCGCTGCTGGAAGCGCGCCACCTGGCGGCAACCGTGCTGCTTGAGCCAGTTCTCGATCAGGGGAAAGTTCGTTCCCACCTGGTCCGGGGCATGCGCGTCGGAGTTCACCACCAAGGGAATCCCGAGCTTGAGCATCTGTTCCACAATTGACAATGCCGGGTAGGGCCCGGGCACTGCCGCATCCGTATGCCGGTAGCCGGAGGTGTTGATCTCGAGGCAGCAGCCCGCTTGGGCGGCGACGGTCAAAGTGCGCTCCAGTTCTTCAGCACCGCGGGGGCCGGGCAGGCGGCCGGAACGTTTGACGACGTCGAGATGCCCGATGATGTCGTACAACCCGCTGCGCATCATCTGTTGCACGAGCCGGTAATACTGCACGTAATGCGCGTCATGCTCCAACGGCATTTCCCGCCACCACGCGCCGAAGCGGCACTCGGGATCGAGGTAGTGAATCGAACCGATGAGGTAATCCCACGGATACGCCTGCGCCTGCCGGTCGAGGTATTCCTCCATGCCGGGCACGAAGTCCATCTCCAAGCCGAGGAGAATGTGCAGGCGTCCACGGTATTGAAACTGCAGATCAACGACGCGTTGAACATAATATTCGAGCTCGGTCTCCTTCATGCGCACGTTGGCGCCGCAGCCGTTTGGCAGGGGATTGTGACAGGAGAAACCAATTTCCTGGAGCCCGATCTCCAGTGCGCGCTCCACGTAGGCCTCCATCGGCCCGAGCGCGTGCTGACACAACGGCGTATGCATGTGGTAATCGGTGGTGAGCGGCATAATGAGCGGCGGAATCTATCATCGCCGCCCCGGGAGTCAAAGATTGCTGTTGTGTTTCGCCGGGCCTGTCGCTACTACCTAACGCACTGAACCATGGAAACTCCTGTTGTCTTCGACTGCAAGGGCCAGCAAATCGTTGGCATGTTGCACCTGCCCAACGGCCAGGGCCGCGTCCCGGGCGTGCTGCTGGTCCACGGCTTTACCGGCCATAAAGCCGAAATCCACCGGATGTTCGTCAAGCTGGCGCGCCGCCTGACCTCGCATGGCATGGCGGTGTTGCGTTTCGACTTTCGCGGTTCCGGTGACAGCGCCGGGGACTTCGAGGAGATGACGATCCGAACGCAGATTGCCGACGCGCTGGAGGCGTTCAGTTTTCTGGCCAAGCACAAACGCGTCAATTCCCGCAGGCTTGCCATCGTCGGCCTGAGTCTCGGCGGCGCGATCAGTTCACACGTCGTTGCCCGCGAACGTGCCCGGGTCCGTTCCCTGGTCCTCCTGGCGCCGGTCGCGGAAGGCGAGGGGATTCTCGATGAACTGGCCACGCCCGAGGCTGTTGCTTCGCTGGCGCAGACGGGGATTGCCGATCACGGCGGCAATCTGGTTGGGGTGGAGTTCATCCGGCAATTCGCTGATATGCAGCCGTTGCGTGAAGTTGTGAAGGCCGATTGTCCGATCCTGGTCCTGCACGGGGAAAACGATCCCATCGTCCCGGCCGAACATAGCGACCAATACGAGCGCGTCCTGACCGGCGCGAAGCGGCGGGTCAAGAAAGTGATTGTGCCCGGTGCTGATCACACCTTCAACAAGCACCTCTGGGAAACGCGCGTTCTGGATGAAGCCGTCGACTGGCTCAACGATACCCTGTAGCTGACCGGCTGCCCGGGCATCTCGCGATTTCTGCCAATCGCAGCTACAATGCCGTCGATATGCCGTTTGATCTGGTCAGCAAATACAAGCCCCGCGGCGACCAGCCGACGGCCATCCGCGTTTTGACGGAGTCGTTGCGGGCGGGCAACCAGTTTCAGACCTTGCTGGGGGTGACTGGCAGCGGCAAGACCTTCACGATGGCGAACGTCATCCAGCAACTTGACCGGCCAACGCTGGTGATTTCACACAACAAAACGCTGGCCGCGCAGTTGTACTCGGAGTTCAAGCAGTTCTTCCCGCACAACGCGGTTGAGTACTACGTCAGCTACTACGACTATTACCAACCCGAGGCGTACATCCCGCAGACCGACACCTATATCGAGAAGGATTCCAGCATCAACGAGCAGATCGAGAAGCTGCGGCTTGCGACGACCAGTTCCTTGCTCTCGCGCCGTGACGTGGTGGTGGTGGCCAGCGTCTCCTGCATTTACGGCCTGGGGTCGCCCGAGGATTACTTCGAGATGATGGCGTTGATCAATGTCGGCAGCGAGTTGGCGCGCGATGATCTGCTGCGCAAGCTTGTCGACATGCAATACAACCGCAACGACATCGAGTTTACGCGCGGCAACTTCCGCGTTCGCGGCGGCACCGTCGAGGTTTGTCCGAGCTATACCGATGACGCTGTCCGTGTGGAGTTTGACGGTGATGTTGTCGGGGCGATCACCCGCTTCGAGCCGTTGACCGGCAAGAAGAAGGAGACCGTCAACGCCGTTTCCATCTACCCGGCCAAGCATTGGGTGACGCCCTATGCGAAGATTGCGAAGGCCCTCGAAGCCATCAAAGCCGAGGCGGCGGAGCGGGTGGCGTGGTTCGAGCAGCACGGCAAGTTCCTCGAAGCGCAGCGCATCCATTCGCGGACGACGTACGACCTTGAGATGCTCAAGGAAATGGGGTTCTGCTCGGGGATCGAGAATTACTCGCGCCATCTCAGCCGCCGCGCTGCCGGTGAGCGTCCTTTCACGTTGTTGGATTTCTTCCCGAAGGATTACCTCATCATCGTGGACGAATCGCACGTCACTGTCCCGCAAATCGGCGGGATGTATGCCGGTGACCGCTCGCGCAAGACCACATTGGTCGAGCACGGGTTTCGGTTGCCCTCGGCGATGGACAACCGGCCGCTGAATTATCCCGAGTTCGAGTCGCTGGTGAACCAATGTGTTTTTGTGTCAGCCACGCCGAGTGCGTTCGAATTGGGCAAAAGCGCCGTCGTGGCGGAACAGATCATCCGTCCGACCGGGCTCGTGGACCCGACGATCCGCGTCAAGCCGCTCAAGGGCCAGATTGATGACCTGATTGAGGAATGCCGGTCCCGTGTGGAAAAGGGGGAACGCATCCTGGTGACCACCTTGACCAAGCGCACCGCTGAGGATCTTTCTGAATACCTGCGCGACGTGGGCTTGCGAGTGAAATATCTGCACAGCGAGATCGATGCGATCGAGCGGGTCGAGATTCTGCGCGGGTTGCGTTCGGCGGAGTTCGACGTGCTTGTTGGCATCAACCTGCTTCGTGAGGGCCTCGATCTCCCCGAAGTGTCGCTGGTTGCCATCCTGGATGCGGACAAGGAGGGTTTCCTGCGCAGCGCTACATCCTTGATCCAGACCGCTGGCCGGGCCGCCCGCCACATCCATGCCGAGGTCATTCTATACGCCGACGTGATGACCGACTCGATCAACAAGTTCATCGCCACCACGGAATACCGGCGCGAGCGGCAGTTGGCCTACAACAAGCAACACCATATCACCCCCAAGAGCGTGAAACGGGAACTGCAACTCAGCTTGGCGGAGAGCACACAGGCGCGCGAAGTGGAGGCCAGCGTCGTGCGTGAAGAGCAAGGCGGCTACGTCACCGCGGAACTCCTGCGCGAGTTGGAGGCGGAGATGATGACAGCCGCGGAAAACCTGCAGTTCGAGAAAGCCGCGATCCTGCGCGACCAGATCAAGGAACTGAAGAGCGGCAACCGCGCGGCGGCTCCTGCTGCCCGGCGCAACGTCAAATACGACCGCAAACTGAAGACAAATGTGCTAAAGAAGAAGCGCAGTTGATCCCGGTGAGGTCATGACACTCTCGACAGAATTGATCCAGAAACTTGTTCGTGCGGCGCTGGCGGAAGATGTTGGTGCCGGTGACATCACGACGGAATGCTCCATTCCCGACGGCACCATGGCCCGGGCCGTGATCCTGGCCAAGGAGCCCTGCACTGTTGCCGGCATGCCGCTGGTGCGCGCCGTCTTCGCGGAACTGGACCCACGTCTGGCGGTGGAGTTGCTGGTGACTGATGGCGCCAGCATTCAGCCCGGCCAACGCGTCTGTCTCTTGGAAGGTTCTGCACGCAGCATCCTGACAGGGGAGCGCACCGCCCTGAATTTCCTGCAACAGCTTAGCGGCATCGCGTCGCTGACCCGGGCCTTCGTGGACGCAGTTGCCGGCACACGGACCAGAATACTCGACACCCGCAAGACAACGCCGACGTTGCGCTGGGTGGAAAAGTACGCCGTGGCAGCGGGCGGCGGGACAAATCATCGGCTTGGGTTGTTCGACGCCATGATGATCAAGGACAACCATCGTGTTGTGCTGGCTCGACTGGGGGGGAATGCCCTGACGGTCGCCGTGGCGAAGGTTCGTGCCCAATACCCGAGTGCGCCTGTGGTGATCGAAGCCGACACCTTGACGGACGTCGCGGCGGCCATCGACGCGGGTGCCGACCAGATTTTGTTGGACAACATGGCGCCAGATGAACTGCGGGCGGCGGTGTCGTTGGTTGCCGGGCGAGCCCGCACGGAAGCCAGCGGCGGCGTGCGCCTGGCCAATGCGCGGACGATTGCGGAGGCGGGGGTCGATTACATCAGCGTCGGCGCCCTGACCCACTCGGCGCGGGCGGTTGATTTCTCCCTCGAAATTCTTGAGGAGCCGATGCCATGAGGTTACCGCGCGCACTGTGCGTGGCGTTGGCGCTGCTTTGGGGAGCAGCCGAACTGCCCGCGGCCAATGAACTGGTGAAGCTGACAAACGTCCGCCTGATCGAGAGTGCTGCCAATGACGGCGACAGCTTTCTCGTGCAAGCAGGGGAACGCAAGCTGCATCTGCGGCTCTACTTCGTGGATTGTCCGGAGACCGTTGTTTCGACGGACGCCGACGCCAAGCGTGTCCGGGAGCAGGCCGGTTACTTCGGATTGACCAACGTGGCGGAAGTGGTGGCCTTGGGGCGCGCCGCGCAGAAGTTCACCGCCGAACAACTCGCCGAGCCTTTTACGGTCCACACCTCCTACGCGGATGCGATGGGGCGCTCGGCAACGCAACGTGTCTATGCCTTCATTACCACCGCGGCCGGCAAGGATCTGGCTCGTGAACTTGTCGCGCGCGGGTTTGCTCGTGTCTATGGGATGAAGCGTGCCGGGCCCAATGGAACTGCGGCAGTGGAATGGGACCAGGAACTGCGTGATGCCGAAACGAAAGCTCTCCTGGGGCGTTTGGGCGGATGGAAGAATGCCGATCCCAATGAAATCATCCGGCAACGCGCCGCGTTGCGCGCCGAGCAGGCGCAACTGGATGATGTCCGCCGTCAAGCGGCATCCCTCGATGCTCCAACTGGCTTGGTCGACCTGAACACGGCCAGCAACCGGCAACTCCAGAACGTGCCGGGGATCGGGGTCCAGCTGGCGGCGCGCATTGTTGCCGGGCGACCTTACCGGTCGGTGGATGATCTGCTGCGGGTTTCGGGGATCGGACCCAAACTGCTGTTCAAGCTGCGTCCGCACGTCATTGTTACCGGCGCAGTTTCCAACGTATCTGCGCCATAACCAAAGGCGCTATTCGATGGGAGTCTCGGGGAGCTTTGTGCGGGGAGCTTTCGCGGGCGGCGAAACGGCCGGGGCAACAACGGGCGTCGTTGATATTGGCGGGGTGGGGGCGGGTATCAGGACGGGGATCAGTGCATAGTCGCTCAAGGGCACTTCGATGGCGGCCGCTTCCCGCAGGATTTGAATTCCTTGGTCGAACTCCCGCCGATCGAAATAGCGCGAGAAATAGATATCCAGCGTGCCGGTGGGGTCGATGGGTGTGCTGATGTGTTGGATGCGCATGTTCTGATAGACCGATTCGGTCATATTGCAGACCTTCTCGATGACATCTGTTTCGGTGGCCAGGTAGGACACGATCAGCGGCACCGCTTGTGCGATGCGGCGCTCATGCTGGGCGGCGGATTTCTGGATCTCGACCAATTGCGGCGCCCGGTCGGCTGCCAGTTCAATCGCCTTGAGGAGATCGCGGTTGCCGCCGCTGAAGTACAGGCTCATCTTTCGCATGGCTTCGACGGAACGGTTGCGGCGCGCGTTGTTGTCGTTGATCCGCTGGCGCATGGAACTGAGCGTGTTGTTGAATTCAACCGTCGTGCGTATCCGATTCAGCCGGTCACGCGCGCGCGAGCCAGGCGGCTCGCTGCCGGGAGTGACGGAGGAATCATCATTGTTGCTGGAGTTGTTGTTCTTGGTCTTGGGGGCGGCAGGACGAATCGAGTTGCGGACCTTGGAACTGGTGTTCGTGGCGGTGATCTCGTCGAGAAGATCCAGGACTTGCGTCAGCAACGTCTGCGAGGCCACCGCATCATAACGGACCTGCATCTCCGGTTTGACTCCACTGGCTGTGGGCGGCAAGACCGTGGCGAAGACGGGAGCGAACTCGTCGTGCGAAGTTGCGACGGGTTCTGCCGCAGGTGCGTCAGTGCCTGACACGATTTTGACAGAAGGCGCATTCGTGTTGGTTTTGGAGGCTTTGCTCGTGGTCTTCTTGGCGGTGGTGTCCTTGAGCAGGCCTGCGTATGCCACCATCGCCTCGCGTTCAATCTGCAAGGCAAGCAGCAGTTGGGTGTACCCGCGCCGCGCATAGTAGTTGCCGACGGTGGGTTTGATGGTGATCGCGCGGTCGAAGTGGGTGAGGGCGTCGAGGTAGTGGCCGAGAGCCACTTGCACTGAGCCAAACAGGTCATTGTAATCGGCCTCTTTTTCAAACGCCTTGCGGGCCCCGATGAGCAATTGGGCGGCGTTGTTGTAATTGCCTTGGGCGAACTCGGTGCGGGCGAGGGAAAACTGTAGTTTGCTGATCAAAGCGGGATCCAGTTCGCTCTCCTCTGGTTCAAGGGTCATGTAGCTGCGGTAAAGGCGCAGTGCCTCGCGGAAATCACCTTCATCCATGCGTTTGCGCCCGACGCGAACGTAAAGTTTGAGGAACAGGTCGCGATACCCCAAGCGGGAGTCCGGCACCTTGGCGCAGGCCTCCTCCAGGCGAGCCAAGGCGTCCGTGTCTTTGCCGGCATTCATCTGCTCGATGGCCAGTGCCCGGTACTGCTGGGCTTGTGCCTTCACAAAAACCGCATCAATGGCGCTCTTGTTCTGGCTGACATAGTCGGTGTCGCTGTAACCACGCTGGAGCTGCTCGATGACATTGACAATGTTGCGGTAGTCATTGGTCACGGACAGGTCGCGCACTTGGGCAAACAGCTCCTCGGCGCTCTTCTCGCGGATCGATTTCTGCAGGGCGGGACGCAATTCGGTGATGCGCTTGCCCCACTCGGTTTCCGCGTAGTTTTTCTCAATCTGCACGTAAAGCTCGAGGGCGGTCGCCGGTTGGCCTTCCCGCTCCAGCGCCTCGGCTTTGTCGAAGAGTTCCTTCGCTTCCTTGTCCAGCCTCTGTGTCAACGCTGTCTGCTGGAGGTTCAGGTCATCGGTCACGGTTGTGATCTTCGAGTAGGTGGGATACAGCTCAACGACTTCCTTGAGCAGGGCGATCGCCAGTTTCATGTCACCGGCTCCCAACGCCTCCGTGGCTTTCAAGTGCTTGCGTTGGGCTTGGGCTTCGAGGATGAACGGGTCCACCGTCTTCTTGATTGCCGCCAGCTCTTGCGCGGCCGTGGTCATCGCGTATTTGACCGCGACCTCATCGAGGATCAACTGGCATTGCTCGTACTTGCCTTGGCTGGCCAGGCGTTTGGCGTGGGCAATCGCCTCGGCGGCAATCGCGTCGTCCACGCCCTCATAAGCTGATTTCACATCACTCAACACCGGCAGCGCCCCGCTGACCTGGTCGAGCGACTTGCCTTCGCAATCTTTGCCGCGAACCATGCCCGAAGGGTCAATCGTGAATGTCAGCCGCCCGGTTTCCTTGTAGCGTTCGGGCTCGGCCACCGCGAGATACTGCGCCGCGCCTGCATCGCGTATGGAGAAGACGTACCCCCGCGACTTGCCGCCCGCCAGGTCGCGGTTCACAAAACTCGTGCCAGCTTCCAACAAGCCCGCCAGCGGCATGTACTGGCCCGTGCCGGTCTGGTTGGGATCGAGCAGGCGAATGGTCTTGACCAGCTTCTGCGCGCGGGCGATGCCTTGCAGCAATGTGATGGCGTTGCCTTCGTTGGTCGCCATCTCTTTGTCGAGCACCACTTGCTGTTCCGCCAACTGCTTCTCACGTTCCCGCGCGGCAACCTGTTGTCGGTCCTGGTATTTGCCGTAGCCCCACACCCCGCCCACCGCGAGGGCAATCAACAGCCAGAACACGCCGAGGCTGATGCCCCACATCGCCTGCTTGCGGTCGGACTCCATCCCGCCCAGACGTCGAATCTGTCCCAGCGCCGCCAATCCCAGCAAAATGGCCACGCCAGCCGGGACGACCAGAAAACCAAGCACACCACAGAGCAACGCCAGCATCGGCATCATCCCGATGCTCATCCCGCCGGGCTGGTCCGTGGGCCGCACAAACCCGATCGGCTGCGGTGCCATCGGGAAACCCAGCGGGGCTTGTTGGGCAAGGCTGAATCCGCAACGCGGACAGAAATTGACCTGGAACGGCACCATCGCGCGACAAGCCGGGCACATGGCCCCTTGTGGCATGATGGAGGAACCAGGACCGACCGTCTGAATCGACATCCCCGGATTGACCGGCAAGTTGTTCGCCGACATCGGTGGCACGGGCGGGACAGGCTCCGCTGACGCTGCCGGGGGAACGGGTGTAAGGGGAATGACTGTCGCTTGCGGTGCCGGCTTTTCTGCTTGGGGTGGCGGCAGAACAACTGTCGGGCTGACCAGCGTCGGTTCTTCCGCCGGGCAGGCAAAACGCAGTTCGACGTGTTCGCCCAGCCGGATGGTGTCACCGTCGCGCAAAGCCACTTCTCGCGCGGGCCGGTCATTGATGAAGGAACCGTTGGTGCTGTTCAGGTCAATGAGAACGTAAGCTTCCCCGCGCTTCTCAATGCGGGCGTGATAGCTGCTGATCGAGCCGTCATCAAGTTGCAGGTGGTTGTTGGCGGAGCGACCCAGATCGCATCGTGGCCCGCTCCACTGGAAGCTGTGTTCCCGCTTCGTGGCGGGATGAATCGTCAAGACAGGCATACGGTCGCAAAAACTACTGCATTTGGCCGGCGCTGGCAATAGTGCAGAGAAGCGCCCGAATTTTGCTGACCCCTCCCGCGGGGACCGCTAGAGTGCCGCCCGCAAATGACGGTTGCCACGGCCATCCTCGAACTCTTCCACCGCGCACCCGGGCAGTTCGTCTCGCCCGACCTGCTGCGCCGTGTCGCAGGCAACGCACTCGCGGCTGAGATTCTGGAATTGCAGCAGCTGGGATACGCCATTGAGTCGCACCCGCATTTGGGTTACCGGCTCATCGCGTCGCCCGACCGGCTCACGGCCGATGACATTCGTGCCCGGCTCGGCGACACCGTTCTCGGCGCAGAGATTTTGGTCTTCGAGAAGACCGCCTCGACCAACGATGTCGCCGCCTATCTCGCCGATTCGGGAGCGCGGGAAGGCGTGGTGGTGTTTGCGGAAGCGCAGACCAAAGGTCGCGGCCGGCATGGTCGTGCTTGGCTCTCCCCGCGCGGGAAGGGGCTTTGGTTTTCCATTGTGTTGCGGCCAAACTTGGCGCCGGCCGCCATGTCGCGCATCACCGTGGCCGCCAGCGTGGCGGTTGCCCGTGCGGTTCGCCAGGCGACCGGCCTTGACGCTCGCATCAAGTGGCCCAACGACGTTACGATTGGCGGCCGCAAGGTGGCCGGCATTTTGACTGAACTCCATGGTGCGGTCGCCATTCTCGGCATCGGGCTGGATGTGAATTGCCGGCCTGAAGATTTTCCCGTGGACTTGCCGGCCACTTCCTTGTCCATCGCCTCGGGACGCCTGCTGGACCGGATTGCGCTCGCCGCGGCTCTTTTGCGCGAGTTGGACCAGACTTACCGGTGTGCGCGCCAAGATTTCAACCCGATTGTCGCCGAATGGGCCCAATGGTCGACAACGCTGGGCCAGCAACTCGTCTTGCGCATGGGAGAACGCCGCATCGATGGCCACGCCCAGGCGCTCGACAGCGATGGCGCGTTGTTGCTGCGCCGCGACAACGGCCAGATCGAACGCATCCTCGGCGCCGACGTCATTCTGGAACGCTCATGAAACGCATCCTGCTCATCGATACCGGCAACACCAACACGCGCTTTGCCATCACCAACGGCACGCGCATCGGCCCGGTCATCTCCGCCCCCACGGCCGAACTGCGCGACCTGCCGGCGCGGGTGGGACGGTACGATGCCTGTGTGCTGTCGTCGGTCGTACCGGCGGCAACGACGAAGTTGCAGCGTTGGCTTGATGTCGAACCGATCCTCGTCAACGCCAACCTCGACCTGGGCATCGGCATCCGTTATCCGCACCCAAAACAAATCGGCGCCGACCGGCTCGCCAACTCCGTCGGCGTTGTCCACCTCTATGGCGCGCCCGGCATCGTCGTGAGCTTTGGCACCGCGTTGGCATTCGATATCGTCAATCCCGACCGTGAGTACATCGGCGGCGTCATTGCGCCGGGCCTGGCGGCGATGACCCATTACCTGCATGAGCAGACCGCGTTGCTGCCGCGCATCACGCCGACCGAACCGCGGAGCATGGTGGGCAAGAGCACCGTGGACGCGATGATGGTCGGTGCCGTTGTCGGTTACCGGGGCCTGGTGAAAGAGATCCTGGCCGGATTGCGGCGCGAGCCCGGCATGAAACGCGCCGTCGTGGTTGCGACCGGCGGCTACGCGCACCTGATTGCCAGCAAAGTGCCCGGCATCCAGCACGTGAATCCGAAGTTGACCCTCGAAGGGCTGCGGTTTATTTACCGACACCAATCCCATGAATCGAATTGACGCCAAATTCCGCGCCTTGCGCGCCGCCGGTGAGAAGGGCTTCATTGCCTACATCTGCGCCGGTGACCCCGACCTGAAGACGACCGCCGCGCTCGCCCGCGAGTTTGAAGAGGCGGGCGTGGACGTGCTGGAACTGGGCGTGCCCTTCAGCGACCCGCTCGCGGATGGCGTTGTCAACCAGCTGGCCGCCGAACGGGCGCTGCGCAGTGGCACCACGACCCACGGCGTGCTTGAGATGATTGCCGGGATCCGCCACGGCGGTTGCGCGGTGCCAATCGTGCTCTACATCTATTTCAACCTCATTCACCGGCAGGGCGTCCGCGAGTTTGCCCGCGCCGCCGCCAAAGCAGGCGTTGATGGCGTGTTGGCGCTCGACCTGCCGCCGGAGGAAGCAACCGAATACCAGCGCGAACTGACGGCGGCGGGCCTCTACCCGATTTACCTCATCGCGCCCACCACGCCCGCCGCGCGCATCGCAGAGATTTGCCGGCAGGCCGCCGGTTTCCTCTACTACGTCTCGCGTGAAGGCGTGACCGGCATGCAGAAAAGCGTGGCCGGCAACATCGCCCCGATGATCGGCACCATCCGCCAGCATACCGATCTGCCCATTGCCATCGGGTTCGGCGTCTCGACCCCCGAGCAAGCCCGGCAAGTCGCCAGCGCCGCCGATGCCGTCGTGGTCGGCAGCGCCATCGTCAACCAGATCGCCCAAGGCCGCGCGCCGAAGACGGTGAGCAAATTCGTCGCGTCGCTGGTCAAAGCGGTGAAATCATGAACTGGGCCGTCATCATGGCCGGTGGCGTTGGCGAACGCTTCTGGCCCCTCAGCCGCCGCAAACAACCGAAGCAACTCCAAGCTATCGTCACCAAGCGCACGATGATCCAGGAGGCGGTGGCTCGCCTCAAACCGCTCGTGCCGCTCTCGCGAATGGTGGTCGTCACCAACCGGGAACAGGCGCCGGCCGTCCGCCGCCAGTTACCGGGCCTGAAACACATCCTCGCCGAGCCGGTTGGCCGCAACACCGCCCCGTGCATCGCGTGGGCCGTGCAGTACATCGCCCAACGCGACCCGCAGGCCGTCATGGCCGTGGTGCCGTCCGACTCGCATATCGAGGACGCGAAACGCTATGCGCAGGTTGTCGGCGCCGCCCTGGAGTTGGCCGGCAAGGAGAACATCCTGATCACCGTCGGCATCCAACCCTCGCGGCCCGCCACCGGTTACGGATACGTGCAGACCGGTAAGCAACTCGCTCCGGGTTTCTGGCGCGCCAAACGTTTCGTGGAGAAGCCCGATCTCGCCACGGCCAAGAAATTTGTCGCGAGCGGCGACTACCGTTGGAATGCCGGCATGTTCGTCTGGAGCGCGGCGGCGGCCACCGAGGCATTCCAGCAACACGCGCCCGGCGTCTGGCAGGGCGTCCAAGGCGATTACGCCGCCGTCGAGAAGATCTCCGTCGATTACGCCATCATGGAGAAAGCCGGTAACGTCGTCGTCGCCAGTGGCGATTTCGATTGGGACGACGTCGGCGATTGGTCGGCCATCGAACGTCACTTCGCGAAGGACGCCGCCGGTAACGTTGCGCGCGGTCCGTTCCTCGGCGTGGACACCACGAACTGCATCCTCATGGGCGACGGCAAACATCTCATCGGCACCGTGGGCGTCAGCGATCTTGTCATCGTTCACACGCCCGACGCCACGCTCGTCTGCCGCAAAGCCGACGCGCAAAAGGTGCGCGAATTGGTGAAACAGTTGCCGAAACGGAATCTCTGATGCGTATCCTCGGGGTTGATCACGGCACCAAACGGATCGGACTCGCCATCAGCGACGAGACCGGCACGGTGGCGACACCGGTCGGCTTCGTCGGCAGCATCGCCGAGGTATTACAGGTCGCGACCGACCGCAAAGCCGGCAAGATCGTCGTCGGTGTCCCGCGTCGCCTCGACAACTCGTTGAGCGAACAGACGACACGCGCGCTGTCGTTCATCGAATCCTTGCGCGCGGCCACAAGCCTGCCGGTCGAGAAATGGGACGAGCGCCTCACCACCGCCCAAGCCGAACGCGTCCTCATCGAGGGCAACGTCCGTCGCGCCGATCGCAAAGAGAAGCGCGACCAACTCGCTGCGCAGATTCTCCTCCAGAGTTACCTCGATGCCCATGGATAAATCCGAAATCCGAATATCGAAGCTCGAAGGAAATCCGAATCGGCAATTGCTGCATTCGGATTTCGAGTTTCCTTCGAATTTCGGGTTTCGAGATTCGGATTTCTCCCCTTGAGCCTTTACAAACTCACGATTGCGTACGATGGCACTGGCTACGGCGGTTGGCAGTCGCAGCCCAACGCCGTGACCATCCAGGACGTCGTGGCCGCGGCGCTGACCAAGATCCAAGGCAACCCGGTCACGCTGCATGGCTCGGGCCGCACCGATGCCGGGGTGCATGCCCGCGGCCAAGTCGCTTCCTGTGCGTTGACGGTTGCGCATTCCCCGAGCACCCTCCGGCGCGCCCTGAACGCAAACCTGCCCGACGACATCCGCGTCCTGCGCGTCGAAACAGTGACTGCCAAGTTCCACGCGCGGTTTTCGGCGCAGAAGAAGGAATACCGGTATCAACTCGATTGCGGTGAAGTGGCCAACCCGTTCCTGCGCCGGTACACTTGGCATCACCCGCGTCCGTTGAACCTGCCGGCCATGCGCCGGGCGGCCCGGCTGTTGAAGGGCCGCCACAATTTCACCGCGCTTGCCGCCAAATCAGATCGCACGCCCGTCAGAATAATCTCAAAACTCACACTCACCCGGACCGGCAACCTCCTCACCATCGCCGTCGCCGCCGACGGCTTCCTCTACAAAATGGTCCGCAGCATCGTCGGTGTGCTGGTCAAAGTCGGGGAGGGGAAACTGACACCCGAACAGGTTGCCGCTCTGTTGAAGTCTAAACAGCGCACCCCACTAGTCGAAACCGCTCCCGCCCACGGTCTGTTCCTGTGGTGGGTCTCCTACTGAAGACGGTCGAGATCAAGCAGGTCTTGGGGACGACCAGCGGCACGCTTGTTGCGGATGAGCGTGGCTTTGCCCATGAGAGAGAAAGGCACTCCGTCATAGGTTGTTTGAACGCGGTCGGCCCAAGCCTCGGCAAATGTCACGCCGTCCACGGCGGTTATTACATCAATTCGGTTTGGCGGAACGCCCATCTGGTAGATGGTTTCAGTGTCGGCAAAGTCATCAACAGTCACCCCGCGGAGCGGGGCGCCGAAACGGGCAAGGGCCTGATGGACACGCGCGGCATTGGCTGGGGTCGGATTCACCCACAGATCGAGGTCCTTCGTGTAACGCGGCTGCGTGTGATAGATCACCGCGTGGGCACCCGCGACAAGGTACTCAACGTGTTCGTCGTTGAAGATGCTCAACAGTTCTTTGAAGTCGGGATTCGCTGGCATGACGTCCTTTGAACAACTCGGCCTCCACCACCATTTCCCAAGCCGCCGCAAAACGGGCCTCGGGACCGGCAGCAGCCCAGAACTCGCGGTCAAAAGCCGCTTCATCCTGTCCGCGCCGAATCAGCCGTTCTTGGAAAACGCGCTTTTGCATGACAGCCCAGCATAAGGGAAGCTCCGCAGAAAGTGAAGCGCTCAGCCGCAGCCGGACCAGCCTTCGCGATTGCGCGACGGTTATGGCCACACTGCAATAGCGGTTGAGTTGGCGGCGTTCGAGCCCATAGCATGCGGCCATGGCGATCACGCGAGTCCGGCCTTTAATTGCAGCGGTTTTGCTCTTCGGGACTTCGTTTGCCTGCGGTGCCGACTGGCCACAGTGGCGCGGACCGAATCGTGATGGCATCGCGATGGACAGCCCACCGCTGGGCTCGGAGTGGGGTCAACATGGTCCCAAGCTTGTCTGGCGCAGCGAGAAGATTCCTTGCGGTGACGGCGGCAAACACGGCTTCAGCAGTCCCGTCGTCGCCGACGGTCGGGTTTATCTGTTCCTGTCGTGGACGGTTTACGAGAAGACCGGCCGAGTCCTGACGGGGCCTGCGTGCCAGCAGTTGGGCTTGCATGGCGACACCGTTACGCCGGTGCTCCAGCAGAAGATCGAAAGCGCGCGCACCTCCCCCGAACGTGCGGCCATCGGTGAGCCCGAACTGGGAAAGTGGATCAATGCCTGGCTCCAGAAGAACCTTTCAGCGTCCGAGCGGAATGCCTTCGGCGAGTACGCTACTGACCGCCTCAAGCGTGGCGACGATGCTGCGCCTCTCCATGTTTTGGCGAAGCTGCGGCTGATCGCCGACAAACCGTTCGTGGATGAGAGAAGCTTCGAGTCATGGCTGACGTCGCAGGGCATTACCGGTGAGGATGCCGATTGGGTGCGAGCGCATGTGCCACGCGGCAAACCGGTTTGTGCCGACACCGTCATTGCGCTCGACGCTGCCACGGGACGCACGCTGTGGAAGAAGGCTTACCCCAGCACCATCGAATGGTGGGGGATGTCGGCACTCCCTGCGTCAAAGACGGTCGTGTCTACGTTGCCGGTGCCGCCGGCGCTTACTGTCTCGATGCGGCTACCGGCGACGAGGTGTGGCGGGTCGCGGGCCGGCAATACCGGACGAACAGCTCACCGGCAGTCGAGGACAGGGTGATGGTGTTTGTCGCTGGCGGGATCCACGGGTTGGACGCCGCGACGGGAAAACAGCTCTGGACCGCGTCGGGGGGAAGACCTGCGCCGTGCTCGCCTATCGCAGCAAGCTCGTCTGCCTGGAGTTCAAGACCGGCCGGGTGCTGTGGGAATAGCCCTGCGGCCGATCTCGAGCTCAACAGCATCACCTCACCGGCTTTCGTGGACGGCTTGGTCTACGTCCGCGGCAACGAGTACCTAGCCTGTTACGACCTGCGCCAGCCGAGTCCGTCGGAGCTTGCGGCGATCCATGTTTGGAAACGTGAACTGGCCGGCACGCTCACGACAGAACTGCGTGGCGCCAATCGCCCCGCCGCCGTCAAAGCCGCCGGTGGGCTGGCCCGGCTCGGCCCCATCGGTGAACCTGTGTTTGCCCGGGAGGTGCAGGAAGCGTTGGCCCGGCGCGATGCCCGTGTCTTCACCTCGCTCTTGCAGGGCGCGACCAGCGCCGGCCGCTCAACGCGTGCCGTGTTGACCCCCGCGATCCGGGAAGCCATGCGCAGCGGTGAACGCAGTCTGCTCCTGCCGGCTCTCCAGCACTGGCAGGCAATCGGGTTCCCCGCCGCCGAAGCCAAGGACCTGCTGCTCGGTGTGCTGCGCACTCAACCCCGGCAATTCTGGTCGGCTGCCGCCAAGGAACTCGTGACGCTGAACACCAATGACGTCGCCGACATGGTACAAGCGCTCTTGCCCGCCGCCGGCAGCAACGACCTGGCCGTGGCCGAGCACGCCGCACTGTTGCTCGCCGACGTTGTCAGCCACGGCACCAACGAGGTCGCTCGGGTCCAAGCCGCCGCGACCGCAGTTCCGGTGCTGGAGAACATGGTTCTGCTGGGACAACGCCGCCCCGAAGCCAAGGCCGCGCTGCGACGCCTCACCACGCCCTTGCTGCCGCCCGTTG
>JBFZFE010000338.1:0-15308 GCA_041306525.1 Verrucomicrobiota bacterium
GACTCAAAACCGAGGGGAGAACCATGTCAGTTGCCAGCAGCGAGACCAAACGAGAAACCTTGCGGACCTTGCCGGGCGATGAAGTCCGCCAAATCATGTGGCGCTTCACCGACCGCTACGACATTCAAATGGCCGTGGCTGCCGCCCGCGGCGTCGCGCGCGGCGTCGTGGCGCGGTTGGTTGCTGACGGCGAACGCAACAGCCATGAGTGGACCCCCCGCAAAGCCGAGATGCTCCAGGCGATGGACGATGCCGGCATCACCGCCGCGTTCATGGAACCCGAGGACGGCGGTTACGTGGCCGGGCCGAAGAACCTGGTGCTCGCGTTGGTGGCGTTCGAGTTGTCGTGGGTGGACGGTGGCGCCGCGACCGGCTCGCTGGCCGGCAACCTTGCGCTCTCGCCGATTCACGAATGCGGCACCGAGGAGCAACGCCATTTCTACATGAGCATGGCCTGTCCGCCCAAGCCGGGCGAGAACCGTCAGGTCTGGCGTGGCGCGTTCGCGTTGACCGAACCGCTCCCCTACGTCGGCGTCGAGACTGGCCTGCTCAACGGCAAGGTCCGCGTCGCCGAGTGGAAAGAGGGCGAAGAACCGATGTTGCAGGTGGACAAACGCGGCCGGTTCATCACGAACATGGGATTTGCCAACTTCGTGACCGCCGCCGTTGACACCGCTGATCCGAAGATCAAGTCGAGCTGCATGATCATTCTTCACGAAGATGATCCCGGCACGTGGGACCGCGGCACGGCGACCAAGAAGCTGGTGCATCAACTCTCTTCGACCTGCGACCCGGTCTTGAGCGTGAAGGTACCGGCCAGCCGCATCATTGGCGGGTACACGATCAAAGACGGCGTCATCGTCCCGAACCTGAGCCACGGCGACGTCATCGAGGCGGTGTTCAGCCATACGCGCGTCACCGTTGGTCTGATGACGGCGGCGAAGCTGCTTTCGGCCATCGAGCCCGTTGTCCGGTATCACCGGACCCGTTTCCGCGGCGGCGAAAGCGCCACGCCGGGAACACCCCGCTATGATCTCGGCCTGCAATCCAAGGAAGACGTCCTGCACCGGCTCGTGGACATCTGGGCCACGGGTGAAGCCGCGGCTTCGCTCGGTTTCGCGGCGGCGCGGTTGTTCGATGAACTCGATCCGTTGACCCGTCAGAAGAATGCGCATTTCGCGGAACGCGGCATCAAGGGCCGCTCCCAGTTCAAGGCGCTCCAGAAAGTCCAGAAGGACGCGATGGAGTACCTGCGCCTGTCGAAGTTACCGGCTGCCGAGCGCGACGCGACGAATTACGAGGATCTACAGAAGGAGCCGTTGCTCCAGTACGTCCTGCGCGAGTCGCAAGCCAGCGTGCTCTGCCCGGCCTGCAAACTCTGGAACACCGGCCACGGCGCCAACGTCATGCGCGAAGCCGTCAGCCTCGTCGGCGGCTACGGCATCACCGAGGATTGCCCTGGTTTCCTCGGCCACAAATGGATGGATGCCCAGCTCGAAGCCACCTACGAAGGCCCCGAAGCGGTCCAGCGTCGGCAGTTGTCGGTCACCATGACCAACGAACTGTTCCTCGCCCAGTTCCGTCAATGGATTACCGATATGCGCGACATTGCCAGCAGCAAGCCCGGCACTGGCGCCTGCACGTTGGCCACCGCCATGAAGATGTGGCTCTGGACGCTTGACCGGCTCCAGAACGCGGAAGACGCGGCCGGCCGCAAGCTTTACCAGAGCAACCGGCAAGGCGTGACATTCCCGCTGGCCGATGCGCTCTGCTGGTTGTTGGCGGCCCGCAGCCTGATTCTCGACACACTTGAACTCGAAGACAAGGGCGCCCAGAACCCCGCGTTGGCCGAAGCGTTGCCGGGTCTGCTGAACTTCTACACTGATCTCTGCCACGTGCAGAGCGCCCGCGCGGCCGGTGAAGTTGGTCGCGTCTGCGCCGAGCTGTTGTTCGGCTACAACGCCCATCCGGCGTGGAGCAACGACAGTTGCGCTGCCTGTTTCGCGGCCGGTGATCTGGATGCGCTCGAAAACATCATGCCCGGCATCGGCAGCACCGCCCGCAGCTATTGCGACGTCGCCGAAACCGGTCAGGTCCACCCCGCGAAAGCCGGTCCCTGCGTCTGTTTCGACGGCCTGGGGGAATTCACCGCGATGCGCTCCCGCCTCGATGGCTGCCTCACCGGTGCCCGCCTGGCCAAGGATCGGGCCGCCGATGCGCTGGCGCAGGTGATGATCCCCGAAGCGCTCGATTATCCATAGAAAGCTTTGCCCGTGACCAATCGGGCATAGAAACAAGAAACTGACAATTACCGCATCATCCCGCGCATGGTTGATGGGCTGATGGCTTTGCTGATCGACTTGCGATTCAGGCGAATCTTGTATCCGGTATGGATGCCTGAATGCGTGTCCGAAGATTGATTCGCAATTCCTCAGGCGTGCTCCAGAGCACGTGATTGCGGTGGTTTGTATCGAAGTGGGCATCTCCCAACTGGTCCTGCCGGCAAGTGAAAATGACGGGTCTCTCCAAACCCAACATGAAGCCCGCCTCAAAGTAGACGCCGTTGCGATGCCCGGTGAAGTCTGCAACGAGAAATCGGCTTTTCCGGAGTTGAGCGATGATGAAATCGTTGATGTCTTCGTTGTGCTGGGCGCCATCAACACGCATTGGCTCAAAGCCACAATCTCTGATGGCAGGAGCGATTCCCTCGGTGTAGGCGTTGAGCAGTTCAGGCTTAAAGCACATCGCGACAAACGCCTGTCTTGCGTTCAGTGTTGGAGCGCGCTGCAGTTCTGCAATGCGGTTGTATCCCTTGAACGTGATCTGAACCTCGCCAGGCCAAATATTGGGCGTTCGGATATAACCGTCCTCTTTTAGCTGGCCCAAGATGAAATCAAATTCGCGCGAATTCTTGCCGAATACCAATGGATAGTGCTTGCTGCAAAGCCGAATGTCGTCCCCAAAGTAGTGGCTCATCCGGGAAAAATTGAGCAGCGTTCGGTCAAGTTGTTCCGCGAGGTTTTTGGGCAGCGTATCAGCGATCTGATCCAGACCGATGCTCTGGGCCGAGGCTTTGGCAACAACAAGCCTCTGTTCCGGGAACAGAACCGTCTTCCGTCCCTTTAGGAAACGCTCTCGCACGAACGCCGAGATCTTCCAGTTTTCAATTTTTAGATCGTCGTCTGGGTCGGGCAGATAGCCAGGAATTGCTCTGGAGTCCACTATGGAGAATTCTCCGCAATACTGGCATGCAAACTGTTGGAGCGGTGAGCCGCCGGTGCTTTTTGCTGGTTCGCCGCAAAGCGTACACGCGTTCATCTTATTCCTCGCTGGCTACCAGCACCTCGAACAAGCGATCCTCAGATACTCTCTCCGCAGCACCGCAAGCGGCTTCCTCACTCGTGAAAAACTTGGATTGGTGAATGGCGAAATCGATGGGGTAGTTACCCTCGACGATACAGACAGTGGCGCCGCCGAAACCGTCCGCCTCAACAACCACGGAACGGTCCCCGAATGACTCCAGATCAGCTTGGTAGATTACTTCGTGCGGAGCGCTGATGCCGAGTTGCTTTCGCAATGCATCAAGCTCTGATTGAAGCATCTGGAGCTTCCTTATGCTGGCTTGCCTTTGCATGGCACGAAGAATAGGCACCCGCTCAAATGAGGTCAAGCCAACCGGCTGATGTCTCGGATGGCCTGTAGCGAGTCGCGGCCTCAAAATTGCTTTTATTCCACAGCGCCTTGCTGAAGAAGTAAACAAGCCTTGTTTGGGTGGCGGTCTTCGGCTTTCTATTGCCCGGCATGGTGATCGTCAACTCAGCGCGGTGTCTGGAGTACGCGATGTTTGGGCATGTGGAAACGCCGGCGCGCGTCGCTTCGACCGTGGCGCGGTTGCGGCGTGAACGCCACGAGTGGCTGGAGCCGGTCGGGTGTGACTTGCCGGATTTATTGCGGGTTCACGACGAGTTGATGGTCCGCAGCGTGCGGGCCGGTAACTTCCACGACCCGGACACGCCGTCCTTCCCGGGTATCTTTGAACTGGCGTCACTGGCCGCAGGGGCGGCGGTGTTGGCGGCCGAAACCGCGCTGGCCGGGCGAAGGGCTTTCTCGTTGATGCGGCCGCCGGGACACCATGCGACCCGCGATCAGGTGATGGGATTCTGCTACTTCAACAATCTCGCCGTGGCCGTGGCCAAGATGCTGTCGGAGCATCCTGACCGGGTGAAACGGGTGGCCATCCTGGATTTTGATTGTCACCACGGCAACGGGACGGAGGACATCTTTGCCGGTCACGAGCAAGTTTTGTTCGCCTCGTTGCATCAATCGCCGTGCTATCCGGGAACGGGGTTGGCGTCGCGCGGGAACTGTCGGAATTACCCCTTGCCGCCCGGTTGCGCGCCCGATGCTTTCCTGGCGGCGCTCGACGAAGCGTTGGCGGAATTGCGGGCCTTTGGGCCGTCGTTGCTGGCAGTTTCCGCGGGGTTTGACTCCTATCGGGGCGACCCGATTACGAGCATGGCGCTGGAGGTGGAGACGTTTCGGGAAATCGGCAGACGACTGGCGGCTTTCAAAACACCGGCCTTTGGGGTACTGGAGGGGGGCTACGCCAAGGAATTGCCGGACTGCGTGGCGGAATTTTTGGCCGGTTGGGCTGCATGAAATCACAGGTTCGTTTGGGTTGGTGGGTGGTGTTGACGATTGCCGCGTTGACGGCGATCCGGGTGTTCGTTGCTGCCGGCAGCGAGTTATTCCCCCAAGAAGCGTATTACTGGACGTATTCCCTGCATCCAGCTTGGGGTTATTACGATCATCCGCCATTTGTCGCCTGGGTGGCGGCAGCGGGGACGGCGTTGTTGGGACATACGGAGTTGGGGGTGCGATTGGGGAGCATCGTTCTCTGGGTGGGAACCTGTGCCGCGTTGTGGGGGACAACCCGGCTGTGGTTTGGGCGCACGGAGGCGCACTGGGCGGCGCTGCTGTTTGCGCTGCTGCCAATCTCCGCGGGGATCGGGCTGGTGTTGTTGCCGGATGCGCCGCTGTTGTTTTGTTGGGCGGCGATGTTGTTGACGGTGTCGTTGGCGGTGAAACAGAGCGGCTGGTGGTGGCTGCCGGCAGGGGTGACGTTTGGCGGGGCTTTGCTGGCAAAGTACCCGGCGGCGGCGCTGGCGCCGTCCTTGATTTTGTTCCTGATGCTGGCCCCGGCTCATCGGCAATGGTTGTGGCGGGCGGGTCCTTGGGTGGCACTGGTGATGGGGCTGGCCATGTTCAGCCCGGTGGTGATGTGGAACGTGGAACATGATTGGGCCTCATTCCAGTTCCAGATTTCGCGAGCCGACGGGCGGGTGGACAGTCGGTGGGCTCAGGCGGGCCTGTTCTGGGTGCTGCAACTGGCGGTGCTCTCGCCACTGGTGTTGTTGCTGTTCGGGGTGGTGGCGAAGCGGGCGTGGAAGCGGGGGGTGCTGTGCGGGGAATCGGCTTGGGCCTTTGTGGGGGCGTTCGGGCTGCCGTTGTTTTTGCTGTTTGCCATCGTCAGTCCCAACACCGACTCGCGCGCCAACTGGACGGCCCCGGCGTTTCTGGCGCTGAGCATGGGGGGGGCGGCCTGGCTGACGGAGAAGCTGGCGGCCCCCGGTGCGCTGACGCAGCGGCGTTGGCGGCGGCTGGTGGCAGTGGGCGTGGGTTTCTGCGTGTTGGTGCTGTTGACCGGCTACTCGGTGATTCGGTTTGGCCAGCCTTGGTTTCTGGGGACGAATCAGATTGGCGGCTGGCGGGCATTGGCGGCGGAGGTGGAGCAGTGGCGGCGCGAGGCCCGCACACGCGGGGAGGTGCGCGAGCCGTTCGTGTTGGGCATGGATCGTTATCACCTGGCCGCCATCATCGGTTTTTACACCCAACGGCCGGACCTGACGGTGAACTGGTACCCGGTGGGGGCGCCCGGGCTGAGTTACCCGTACTGGTCCAAGAGCGCGGATTGGCGGGGGCGCAACGTGGTGGCCGTGCTCCGCGGCGGGTCGACGCGGCAGTTGCGGGTGTTGCAGCGGCATTGCGCGGAAATCGGGGCTCCACAGACAGTCCAGCTTGAAACCGCGAGTTGGCGGAAACGTCATTACTGGCTCGTGCTGGGGCGTGATTTCCAGGATTCATGTCCCCACGTGACGAAGCTGGCTGAAGCGCGACCTTGACGCGCGCGGGGCGCTGTGGATAATTCCGTTGTGCAGCGTGAGCTTAAGGTATGTTGGCGGCAGAGGAAAAAATACACGCAGTGACAGAACTTCCCAAAGGCATATGCGTTGGAGCGGCAGGCGATGAGGTGCACGTGCGCGTCATCGGTCGCGGCACGTTCCAGAATGGTCAGCCATTGCGCCGGTACGCGCTGGAAATGATGGAGCGTGGCGCGCGGCAGTTTGTCGTCGACCTTGGTCAATGTCAGGGGATGGACAGCACGTTTCTGGGGGTGTTGGCCGGTATCGGCCTGCGGCTGGGGCAGTTGCCGGGCCGTGGCAAGGTGCAAATCACCCGGATCAGTGCGCGGAACATGGAGTTGTTGCAGACGCTGGGCTTGGACCGGTTGTTCACCATTCAGCCGGGGAATGAGACGACCATCCTAAGTCCCTCTTGCCGGGAGGAAAACCTGCAGAAGTTACCCGATTCAGACATCAACGAGTTGAATAAACCACTGAACAAACTTGATACCGCCGACTTGATGTTGGAGGCGCACGACAGCTTGATTCGGGCAGACCAGCGCAATCTGGCCAAGTTCAAGGATCTGACGCAGTTCCTGCGCGAGAACGTCGCCAAGCGCAACGAAACTGACAAACCGCCGCAAACCTGAAAGATCGACAGCATAGCATCGGAGGCATCCCATGAAGGATTTTCGCATCGAAAAAGAAACTCACGGCTCCGTTCAGGTAGTGCGCGTGGCCGGTTCCCTCGACATGTACTCATTCCCGCGGCTGGAGACGCAGCTTAACGCGCTGTTCCAGCAGGGCCAGTACAACATCGTCCTGGACTGCCGCGAGCTCGACTACATCGGCAGCGCCGGCTTGGGCGCGCTGATCGGGTTTGCCAAGCAGGCCCGCGAACATCGCGGCGACCTCAAGCTCCTGAACGTTCCCGAACGCATCTACAAGATCATCGAGTTGCTCGGCTTCACGAAGGTGTTGCAGGTGTTCCACGCTGAAACCGAAGCCGTCGGCAGCTTTGCCAAGACCTGAGACAGTGACGTGATGCAATCGCCGGAAGAAAAAGTCCGGGTCCAGAAGTCTACCGGGCGCTGGGTGCTGCAGACTCCCGGTCACGAAAGCTATCTCGCCCAGATCCGCAACATCATCGCCGATCTCGCCCGGCAAGTCGGGTTCCCGGAAGAAGAAGTCGCCAAGATCGAGATGGCGGTGGACGAGGCCTGCTCCAACGTGGTCGAACATGCCTACGCCAAGGGCAAAGAATGGTCCTGGCGAAGTCGTGACCCGGAAATCCGCATGGAAGTCCGCATCGAGAGCGGCCATCTGGTCATCGAGATCAATGATCACGGGCAGAAATTCAATTTCGGCGAATACCGTCCCGGCAACATCGAGGAGAAAATCCGCGAAATGAGCCCCGGCGGTTACGGCATGGCGATCATGCGTCGTTTCATGGACGAAGTGCAGTACAGCTCCAGCGACGCCAAGGGCAACACCCTGCGGCTGGTCAAATACTTGAAAAAGCCCTAGCCGTTCGCCACACTATCCCACATTGCTATGAGCCAGAACGAAAACAACGATACAACTGTCCCTACGCCGCTTTCACCCGAACCCGCGCCGCCCGCCGCCGCCCCGGAGTCCACGCCGGTCACGGCCGCGCCCGTCCCGCTGCCCTCCGATGCCGAACTCAAGGAGTTGCGCGACAAGGCCGCCAAGGCCGATGAGAACTGGGACAAGTTCCTGCGGGCCACCGCCGATCTCGAGAATTACCGCAAACGCGCCATCCGCGAACGCGAAGAATATGTGCGCGCCGCCACGGAACGCGTCGTCGCCGCGCTCCTGCCGGTCCTGGATAATTTCGAGCGCGCCCTCGAAGCCTTCGAGCAGCACAAAGGCGATACCACGGCGCTGCTGGATGGCATCAAACAGATCCAGGTCCAGTTCCGCCGCACACTCGAAGAATCCGGTCTCCAGGAAGTCATCGCCCATGCCGGCCATGCTTTTGATCCAAACCTCCACGAGGCGGTCGGCCAGATTGAATCCGACGATCACCCTGAGGGCGCCGTTGCCCGGCAACTCCAACGCGGCTACAAACTTGCCAACCGACTTCTCCGTCCCGCCCGCGTCGTGGTCAGCAAAGGCAAAGCAGCAGGCGGCAAATAGCCATGGCCAAACGCGATTACTACGAGGTCCTCGGCGTCGGCCGGGAGGCCAGCGACGAGGAGATCAAGAAGGCGTACCGCAAGCTCGCCATCAAATATCATCCCGACAAAAACCCCGGCGATCACACCGCCGAGGAAAAGTTCAAGGAACTCGGCGAAGCCTACGAAGCGCTCGCCGACAAGGACAAACGGGCGGCTTACGACCAGTTTGGCCATGCCGCTTTCGCTCCCGGCGCAGGCGCGGGTCCTCGTCCTGGTCAGGGCGGCGCTCAATGGGGCGGGTTCCATGATCCGCGCGACATTTTCGAACAGTTTTTCCGCGGTGGCGGCGTGGGGATCAACGACATCTTCGAACAGGCCTTCGGCGGGCGTGGCGGCGGCAGTGGCGGTGCGGGACGCGGCAATGACCTCCGTTACGATCTCGAAATCGACTTTGAGGAAGCCGCCCGGGGCACCGAGAAGGAAGTCCAGTTCAACGTCTTGGATGCCTGCCCGGATTGCGGTGGCCGCGGGGCCGCCAAGGACGCGAAGATTGAAACCTGCGCGACCTGTCAGGGACGGGGCCAAGTTGCCCACTCACGCGGCTTCTTCACCGTCGCCACCACTTGTCCACGCTGCAACGGCACCGGCCAGACCATTTCCAACCCCTGCAAACGTTGTGGCGGCGAAGGCCGCACCCAGCAACGCCGCAAGCTCAAGGTCCGTATCCCCGCCGGCATCGAGGACGGTGCCCGGCTGCGGAGCGGCGGCAAAGGCGAAGCCGGTGTCAGCGGTGGCCCGGCCGGCGACCTCTACGTCGTTGTCCACGTCCGGCCTCACGATATTTTCGTCCGGCAAGAGGACGATTTGCTTTGCGAAGTTCCCGTGCCTTTCACCATTGCGGCACTGGGAGGGGAGATCGAGGTGCCAACGCTCAACGGCGCGGCGCGCTTGAAGATACCGGCAGGGAGCCAGCATGGCACCATGTTCCGCCTGCGCGGCCAAGGACTGCAGAATGTCCACGGTCACGGCCAAGGCGACCTGCTGGTGCGGATCGGCATCGAGGTGCCTTCCCGGCTTTCCCGTCCGCTGCGCGAGAAACTGGAACAACTCGCCGCGGTGGCCAATGACGACGCTTATCCGCAACGCCAGAGCTTCCTCGACCGGGCGAAGCGTTTCTTCGGCAGCAAGTAATCGCGATAGGAGAACGCATGCTGGCTGAGTACAAGACCAAGACCAACATCGGTGTAGGCCTCGGCATCCTCCTCCAAATCATTGCGCGCGCCCTCAAGACCGCCTGGCCATCGACGGCATCGCTTGCGACCCTCATTGGACTGCTCGGGCTGGGGTTGTTCGTTTATGGCTGCTTCAACTACGCGCAAGGGAAAGGCTACAGCCGATGGCTGGGTCTGCTGGGATTGTTGAGTTGCCTGGGGCTGGTGGTTCTTGTGGTCTTGCCGGACAAGAACAAGGCGTAAATGCACCGTTTCCACGTCGCCGATCTCCAGCAACCTGTCCTGACCGGCCCGGCGGCGCATCATTGCACGCATGTCCTGCGACTCCAGGCGGGCGCTGAAGTCGAGTTGTTCGATGGACGTGGGCACGCGGTTCGTTGCCGGATCAGCGAAGCCGGCAAACACGAAGTCCGGCTCGCCTTCTTGCATCACACCGACACGCCACCGCTGCCGGTCCGCATCACGCTGGCGGCCGCCATCATCAAGAAGAACTTCGATTTCATCATCCAGAAGGCAACCGAACTCGGCGTTGCCGGGATTGTCCCGTTGATCACGGAGCGCACCATCGTGCGTCCCGGCAAGTCGGATCGTTGGCAGGAGATTGCGCTGGAAGCCTGCAAACAGTGCGGCAACAACTGGTTGCCCGTCATCCAGCCGCCGCAGCGCTTCGCTGATTTCAGCACTGCCGCCGGCAAGGACGATCTCAAGCTCGTGGCCGCACTGCAGCCCGACGCCCAGTCGCTGCACACCATTCTCACCGCGCCGGTCAGCTCGGTGACGCTGGCCATTGGTCCGGAAGGCGACTTCACCAAGGACGAGTACGAGCATCTCCGTGCCGCGGGTTACCGGCCGATGACGCTGGGGCCGCTGGTGTTGCGTGCGGATACTGCTGCCCTGTATGCCCTGAGCATTCTGCATCACGAGTTGATCGTGCCGGCCGTTGCTTTCCGCAAACCGCTTTGCTAGGTTCCCCCCGCGATGGCGGCCAAGAAAACCAAGAAACCCAGCTCCCAGAAAAAGCCCTGTCTGCTCGGCCTCGGCCTCGACGGCCAGGACGGCCATACCCGCGTCACAGTGGGGGAAAACTTCAAATTGGTCGGTGGCAGCGAGGAAACCCACGGGGTGATGCAGGAGAAAGCCATCAAGTTGAACGAGCATCTCCAGCGGCGCGGCAAAACCTTGGCCTCAGTCGGTCGGGAGGAGTTTCTCGAAATCGCCGACAAAGTCGGCCTGCCATTGCTGGGCGCCAAGCGCGAGCAGCGCGGCAACTAGAACGTCCGGCGCAGGTTGCTCGGCAGGATGTTGAGCTCGTTGCGGTACTTCGCCACGGTGCGCCGCGCAATCGGGATTCCCTGTTCCTTCAGGATCGCGACAATTTCCTGGTCGGAGAGCGGTTTGTTGGCGTCTTCCCGGCCGACGAGCTGGGAGATGTGATCCTTGACGCTGGTGTTGCTGAGGGCGCCACCGGCCGTCTCGAACCCCGGCGTGAAAAAGTACTTCATCTCGAAGAGGCCCTGCGGCGTCTGCATGTATTTGTTGGCCACCGCGCGGCTGACCGTGGTCTCGTGCACGCCGACAACTTCGGCGACCTGGGCCATTGTCAACGGCTTGAGATGGGAGATCCCGTTGTCGAGAAACTCCCGTTGCCGGTCGACGATCACCTTGGCGATGTTGTAGATCGTCTGCTGGCGCTGGTGAATACTCTTGATCAGGAACTTGCCGGCCCGGATCTTGTCGCGGATGTACTCCTTGGCTTCGGCGACCTTTTCGCCTTGGGCCATCAGTTCCTTGTAGGTGTTGCTGATGCGCAGGTGCGGGATCTGTTCACTGTTCAGCAACACCACGTAATCGCCATCCATCATCTGCACCACCACATCGGCGGCGACGTATTGCTGTTGCTCGGGGCTGAACATGCGCCCGGGCTTGGGCTCCAGTGTGGAAATGAAATTGGAGATCTCTTGGACCTCCTCGACGCTGATGCCCAGCGTGCGCGCAATGTCCGGGAAACGTTTGCGACCCAGGTCTTCGAGGTGCTGGTTGACGACCACCGCTTCGATGGACTCGGATTTGCCGAGCCGGTCGAGCTGGATCAACAGGCATTCCTTCAAATTGCGGGCGCCGACCCCGACCGGATGCAGTGTCTGCACGGTCTCGACGGCCTTCTGCAGTTCGTCCAGCAGCAGCCCGGAACTGATTGCCAGTTCTTCGATCGGTGTCAGCAGATAGCCGTCATCATTGATGTTGCCGACGATGAGCTCGGCCGCCTTGCGTTCCGCGGTGCTGATATCGGCGAACTTGATCTGGTCCAGCAAATGATGCTGAAGCGACTCCTGCTCCACAATGGAATCGAAGAAATGCTGGCGTTGCTCTTCCTGTTCCGCTGAGCGGCCGCGAAACGAGTTGGTCTGGGCGAAGTACTCGCGCCATTCATCGTCGAGCTTCGCCAGGACGGCGAACTCGCGGTCAAACTGCTCGTCGGTCTGGGCCTCGGCAGGCGCCAACTCCGCATCGCCGCCTTCCACCTCGACGCGCGGTTCGTCCTTGGAAACTTCCTCCAGCAAGGGGTTTTGCTGCAGTTCCTCGTGCACAAGCGCATTCAACTCCAACGTCGGCACCTGTAGAAGATGCAAGCTCTGCTGAAGTTGCGGCGCAAGAATCTGCTGGAGCGATAGCCGTTGTACCTGCTGTAAACCTGGTCCTGCCATTGATCATGTTCCCGACTGCGACGGCCGCAATATAGCGGTCCCGGCGAGCGAGTGAAAGCCCAATGTTCGCCCCCGCCGCCAATCACGGTGTCTGCGACAGAAGAAATCACGCCCGCTGACCGGCATCCGGCTTGAGCGGGTCACCGGGATGTGATAAACGGCCTTGGTGGGGATGCAAATCACAGTCTTGG
Source organism: Verrucomicrobiota bacterium (assembly GCA_041306525.1). Classification (GTDB taxonomy): domain Bacteria; phylum Verrucomicrobiota; class Verrucomicrobiia; order Palsa-1439; family Palsa-1439; genus JBFZFE01. Next base: position 12,452 of record JBFZFE010000338.1, read on the forward strand.
GCAGCGGCAGCAGCGGCAACTGCACGCTGGTGGAGACCGACAAGACCGCCATCCTGGTCGATGCCGGGCTGAGTTGCCGCCAGATCACCCAACGCCTCGCCGCCGTCGGCCGCAGCCTCGACAACATCACCGGCATCCTCATTACCCACGAACACAGCGATCACGTCGGCGGTCTGGCCGTTCTCTGCAAAAACCACGAGATCCCCGTCTATGCCAACCGGCACACCGCCGAGAATGTCCGCCTGACGCCTGCCGCCAACGGCACCGCCACCCGCATTCCCTGGCGCCTCTTCAGCAACGGCAGCGCGTTCCCGGTCGGCGACCTGACCATCGAGCCGTTCAGCGTCCCGCATGATTCGCAGGACCCGGTCGGCTTTGTCGTTCACAACTCCCGTGCCTCCCTCGGCTTCGTCACCGACCTCGGTCACGTGACCCGCTTGGTGGTGGAACGCGTCCGCGCCCTCGACGCCCTCGTGCTGGAGTCCAACCACGACATCAAGCTGCTGCAGCAGGACACCATCCGCCCTTGGGCCACCAAACAGCGCATCCTCAGCCGGCACGGTCATCTCAGCAACGAGGACGCCGCCCAGCTTGCCAGTGAGGTCATGACCGACCGGCTCCGCCAGATCATCCTCGCCCATCTCAGCCGCGACTGTAACCGCCCCGAGATCGCCCAGCGCGTGTTCCTCGATAAGCTCGCGCAAATCGGCGCGCCTCACGTCTCGGTCGCCGTCGCCAGCCAGGATCAACCCAGCAAAACATTCCACCTATGATCGTCGGCGTTCCCAAGGAGATCAAAAACAACGAGTACCGGGTCGGACTCCTGCCGGTCCACTGCGAAACGTTGGTCCAAAACGGCCACCGCGTCCTGGTCCAACAATCTGCCGGTGAAGGCAGTGGCGCGCCCGCTGCCGAATACAAGGCCGCCGGCGCGCAACTGCTCCGCGAACCGGCCATGCTCTGGCGTCGCGCCGACCTCATCGTCAAGGTCAAGGAACCGCAACCCGCGGAAATCGCAATGCTGCGACCGGGACAGACCATTTTCACCTACTTCCATTTCGCCGCTGACCGCGCCCTGTTCGAAGGCGTGTTGCGCAGCCGCAGCATTGCGGTCGCCTACGAGACCATCCAGTTGCCGGGCGGCTCGCTGCCCTTGTTGACGCCGATGAGTGAAGTGGCCGGGCGCATGGCCGTCCATCAAGGCGCCAAATGCCTGGAGGAACCGATGAAAGGCCGCGGTCTCCTCCTCGGCGGGGTTCCCGGCGTCGCGCCCGCCAAGGTCGTTGTGCTCGGTGGCGGCGTGGTCGGCGCCAATGCGGCCAAGATGGCCGCCGGTCTGGGCGCCGATGTCACCATCCTCGACGTCAACCTCGACCGGCTCCGTTACCTCGACGACATCATGCCGCCGAACGTGAAGCAGTTGATGAGCAACCCCCACAACATCCGCCAGCAGATCCGCCAGGCCGACCTGCTCATCGGCGCGGTGTTGGTCCCCGGCGCGCGCGCCCCGAAGCTCGTCACCGAAGACCTTGTCAAACAGATGAAACGCGGCGCGGTGATCGTCGATGTCGCCATTGACCAGGGCGGCTGCATCGAGACTTCGCGTCCCACCACGCACGCCAACCCGACCTTTGTGGTCCACGGCGTCGTCCACTATTGCGTCACCAACATGCCCGGCGCTGTCGCCCACACCTCCACCGCGGCGCTGACCAATGCCACCTTTCCCTACGTTGCCCAGCTCGCCGCGCAAGGCGTCGCCCGCGCTGCCCGTGAAAACCCCGCCATCGCCGCGGGCGTCAACATCGCCAACGGCCACGTCACCCACGCCCAACTGGCCAAGCTTTTCCAACAGCCATTTGTTCCGCTCACCGACGCCCTGTAAGGTTGCCCCATGAAATGGCTGCTCTGCCTGCTGCTCCTGACCGGCTGCGCCACCCCGCCGCCCGCCCTGACCGGCCTCTACAGCTTCCCGGCTGCCGCCGAACTGCATCACCCGGTCTTGTGGCTGGGCGCGCAGGGGCAGTTCGCCTTCCTGGGCGCCACCGATGAACCGCCCGCCACCGCCACCAATACCGGCACCTACCGGCTGACCGGCAACCAACTCGCCCTCACCTTCCGCGAGGCGGCATGTTGCCAGTTCGCCGACACGGAGACCGAAGTGTTGACCCTCCTGCCCGCCGCGGCCGGTAACCTGCGCGTCCTGTTTCGCGGTCAAACACTCACCTTGCAGCGGGAAGTCGCCACCCCGTGATCGAGCATCTCTACTTCCACGTGCCGTTCTGCGGCACCAAATGCCCGTACTGCGCCTTCTACTCCCACCCGGGCGGCGGCGACAAGATGGCCGACTATGTCGAGGCCGTGTTGAACGAGTTCGATTGCCGGACGCGCACCTCACCGGCGCCGCAGCCGCAGACGATCTTCTTTGGCGGCGGCACCCCCAGCATCCTGCCGGTCAACCTCTGGGAACGTCTGCTCACCCGGTTGCCCCGCGCCCAGGAGTTCACCATCGAATGCAACCCCGCCACCGTCGATGCCGCGAAGGCCGCCCTCTGGCTCGCCCACGGCGTCAACCGCCTTTCCATCGGCGTGCAATCGTTCGACAACGCGCTCCTGCAAACCCTCGGCCGCCTCCATGATGCCGCCCAGGCCCAGGCCACCTATGAACTGGTCCGCGCCGCCGGGTTCGACAACGTCAACCTCGACCTGATGTTCGCCTTGCCGGGCCAGACCCGCGCCACGTGGGAAACCACCTTGCACCGCGCCATCGCACTGGCCCCCGACCACATCAGCGCCTATTGCCTGACGCTGGAGGAAGACACCGAGTTCCTCCGTCGTTACCGGCAATCCCCCGCCGGCA
>JBFZFE010000339.1:0-4534 GCA_041306525.1 Verrucomicrobiota bacterium
GGCAATTTCACGGGGACGGTGGCCGGTCTGGACCAGTTTCCGCGGGAGGACTGGCCGCCGGTGGGGATCACGTTCCAGTCCTTTCACCTGATGGTGGGGATGGGGATGATGTTCATCGGACTGACAGTGCTGGCGACTTGGTATCGGTGGCGCAAGACGCTGTTCCAGCAACGCTGGTTGCTTTGGGTGTTTGTGTTCGCGGTGCCGTTGCCGTTTGCGGCCAACCAGCTGGGCTGGATCGCCGCCGAGGTTGGCCGCCAGCCTTGGATCGTCTACGGGCTGTTGCGGACCAACCACGCCATCTCGAAATCGGTCAGCGCCGACCAGATCATCGGCTCGATCATCATGTTCACGCTGATCTATGCGCTGCTGTTTTCCCTCTGGATCTACCTCTTGGATCACAAGATCAAACAAGGCCCCGAAGATATTGCCATCGCCCCGGCCACCGGCGGAGAGGCCAGTCTCAGCGACATCGCGGGCATCCGCTCCGGCACGGGCGGCCCGAGCCTGAGCGAGCCGCACCCCGACGAGCAGAAACCCAAGGTCGACAACGGCGGCAAGGAGGATTGATCCCATGGACCTGAACATTCTCTGGTTTGGACTGCTGGGCCTGTTGTTGGCCGGCTATGCGGTGCTGGATGGTTTTGACCTGGGCGTAGGCATCCTGCACTTGTCGACCCGCAAGGACCAGGAACGCCGGGTGTTTCTGAACTCGATCGGGCCGCTGTGGGACGGCAATGAGGTCTGGCTGGTGACCTTTGGCGGGGCGTTGTTTGCCGCCTTCCCGAATGCCTATGCCACGGTGTTCTCGGGGTTTTACACGGCGTTCATGATGTTGTTGTTCGCGCTGATCTTCCGGGCCGTGTCGATGGAGTTTCGCAGCAAACGGGAGGGCAAACTCTGGCGCTCGCTCTGGGACACGGGTTTCTGCGTGTCCAGCGGGCTGGCGGCGTTGTTGTTTGGGGTGGCGGTGGGCAACGCGATGCGCGGGATGCCGATCGGGCCCGACGGCGAGTACCAGGGCGGGTTCTTTGACCTGCTGCATCCGTACGCGATCCTGGTGGGATTGTTCGTAGTCTCGCTGTTTGCGATGCACGGGGCGATTTACCTGTACCTGAAAACCGGCGACGAACTGCAACAGCGCATCAAAGGCTGGATCTGGCGGGCGTTTGGAATCTTCCTGGTCATGTACCTGCTGACGACCATCTACACCTTGGTGGACGTGCCGTTGGCGACGCGCAATTTCCAGACCCAGCCCTGGGCCTGGGGAGTGGTGCTGTTGAACGTGCTGGCCATCGCCAACATCCCGCGGGCGCTGTATTACGACCGGCCGTTCTATGCGTTCGTGTCGTCGAGCTGCACGATCATCGCGCTGGTGTTCCTGCTGGGGATCGCGCTGTTTCCCGAGCTGGTGCATTCCTCTTTGAACCCGGCGTGGAGCCTGGATGTCTACAACGCCGCCTCGTCGCAGAAAACCCTCGGGATCATGGCGATCATGGCCGGTCTTGGGATGCCGTTCGTGCTGGCCTACACCGCCGTGATTTATTGGGTCTTCCGTGGTAAGGTCGAACTGGGTAAGTTCAGCTATTAAATAAGAAGGAGGCTGCATGGACATCGTAATTCGCAGCGTTGGTTTGGAACTCACCAAGGCGCAGGAAATGGCCATCGAGGAAAAGATCGGCCGCGTCGAGGACCACGGCGCCCGCATCGTGCGCGCGCGTGTTTTCGTCCGCAAGAACAGCGCCCATACTTCGGACCGGCAATTCTCGATCCGCGTCGTTTGCGAGGTGCCCGGGGCCGACGTCATCGCCGAACAGGAAGGCGGCGATGTGCTCAGCGCCATCGACTTGGTTTCCGAGAAAGTCGAGCGCCAGCTCAGCAAACGCAAAACCGAACGTCTCGCGCGGCGCGAAGAAGCGACCGCCGCCGAGTAGTTCGAACTCATCCACCAAGGATGACATGTAACTTCCGCGCCGGCTGCCGGCGCGGATGGGAGGAGTGATTATGTCTTTTCGTACCGGGTTGTTTCTGTCCATGGCCGTTGCCCTTGCCGGCTGCCAGCGCGCCGACAAGCCTGCCGGCACCCCTGAATTGCCGGCCGCGACCGTGCAAACCGCGCCTGTCGTTGCGCAACGCGTGCCCGACTTCCATGAAATCGTCGGCACCGTCCGCCCCAAGCTCAGCGCCAATGTCTCCGCCAAGGTGATGGCCACAATCCGCAAGATCACCGTGCAACCCGGTGACATCGTCAAGGCCGGTGACCTGCTCGTCGAACTCGATGACCGCGATCTGCGCGCCGAGTTCGACCGCGCCAAGTCCGACTACGACCGCTTCCAGTCGTTGCTGGAAAAGGCCATCATCGCCCGCGCGGAGTTCGATGCGGTCCAATCGCGGTTCCGCGTCGCGGAAGCCAGTCTCAGCTACGCGAAGTTGCTCGCCCCATTCGACGGAGTCATCGCCCAGAAGCTCTGCGATGTCGGCGACCTCGCCACGCCGGGCCGGACACTCTTCACCATCGAGCAACCCGGTAACTTCCGCCTCGAAGCCAATGTCCCCGAACGCTTTGCCGGCTCGCTGCAACTCGGCCAGGAACTCGACGTCGTCATCGAGGCGCTCAACGGTCGTTGCCGCGGACCGGTCAGCGAAATCATCCCGGCCGCCGACCCGGTCAGCCGCAGTTTTCTCATCAAGATCGATCTGAAGGGCGACAAGCCGCTCAAGTCGGGCCTGTTCGGTCGCGCGCTGCTGCCGATTGGCGAACGCGATTCCCTGCAAATTCCCGCCAGCGCCGTTCGCGAGCGCGGTCAACTGACCTTTGTCCATGTCGTGACCGCGGGTCGCGCCCAGATGCGGCTGATTCGGACCGGCAAGCCCGGTGAAGTTCTCAGCGGCCTGCAACCGGGGGAACAAGTCGTCGTCGCCGGTGACGTTATGGACGGGCAACGGGTTCAGCCATGAGCGACGGACACGGCCACCAGTTCGGGTTCGCGGCGAAGGTTGTCCGCTTCTTCATTGATTCGAAGCTGACGCCGCTGATTGTCATTGCCTCGGTGCTGCTGGGCGCGGGCGCGGTGGTGTTGCTGCCGCGCGAGGAGGAACCGCAGATCGTCGTGCCGATGATTGACGTGTTCGTGCAATTCCCGGGCGCCTCGGCCAAGGAGATCGAACAACGCGTCACCAAGCCGATGGAAAAACTGCTCTGGGAAATACCGGGCGTCGAATACATCTACTCGACCAGCAGCCCGGGCCAGAGCATGGCTGTCGTGCGCTTCCTGGTTGGCGAAGACGAGGAACGCGCCATCGTGCGGCTCAACCAGAAGATGTTCGCCAACTTCGACCTGATCCCGCCGGGCGCTTCGCAACCGTTGATCAAGCCGCGCCGCATCGATGATGTGCCGATTCTCGGACTGACGCTGCACAGCCGACGTTACGATCACTACATGCTGCGCCGCGTGGCCGCGGAGATCAACGATGCCATCAAGCAGGTGCCCGACGTCGCCGAGACAACGCTCATCGGCGGTCAACGCCGGCAGGTGCGCGTCGCGCTCGATCCCGCCCGTCTCAGCGGTTACGGGCTCGATCCGACGCGGGTCACGCAGATGCTCCAAGGCGCGAACCAACAGTCGCGGGCCGGCAGTTTCCCCGCCGGTAACAAGGAGATCCTGCTTGAGACCGGTGGTTTCCTCAAAGACGTGGACGAAGTCGCCGCGGTGGTGGTTGGCGCAGCGGGCGGCAAACCAGTCTATCTGCGCGACGTGGCCACGATCACCGATGGCCCGGAGGAGCCGGTCAATTACGTGTTGTTCGGCGACAACAAAGGTAGCGGTGAAGAACCCGCTGTCACGCTCGCTGTTGCCAAGCGCAAAGGCACCAATGCCATCAAGGTGGCCGAACAGGTGTTGAAGAAAGTCGAGCTGCTCAAGGGACGTGTCATCCCCAGCGAGGTCGCGGTGACCATCACCCGGCATTACGGCAAGACGGCCGCGGAGAAATCCAACGAACTGCTCTTCCACATGGCCATCGCGATTGTCGGCGTGGGCGTGCTGATCGCGCTGGTCCTGGGTTGGCGCGAGTCGGGCGTGGTCGGCGTGGCGATCCCAGTGACGTTGGCTTTGACGCTGGCGACCTTCTATTTCCTTGGGTTCACGCTCAACCGCATCACGCTTTTCGCGCTGATCTTCAGCATCGGCATCCTGGTGGATGATCCGATTGTGGACGTCGAGAACATCGTCCGTCATTTCCGGATGCCGAAGAACAAGGGCCGCTCCCTGATCGAGGTGACCATCGAAGCGGTCAACGAGGTGCGGTCGCCGTTGATTCTGGCGACGCTCACCGTGATCGCGGCCATTCTGCCGATGGCGTTTGTCAGCGGGTTGATGGGACCGTACATGCGGCCGATCCCGATCGGGTCGAGCGCGGCGATGGTGTTCTCGATGATCGTGGCGTTCATCGTCACACCTTGGGCGGCTTACCGGATTCTGAAAGGCTCGGCGCAACGTCACGAGCACCACGAGGGGGAAAAGGAAGACTGGAC
>JBFZFE010000340.1:0-2837 GCA_041306525.1 Verrucomicrobiota bacterium
GCTGATGGCGGTCATTGCCGGCAGTTGTGTCATCCCCTTGGTGGGCGCGGTGGCCGAGAACCTCCAACAGGTGGCCGGCAACAATATCCTGACCGTGTACACGGACAATCCGAAATCGCTCGACGACGACCTGAGGTTGGAGGTGTTGGGCCGGCTCACTGCCCTGACCCCGCAAATACGGTCATTGTTGTCGAGTTCGCCGCGGCCGATTCCCAAGTATTCAGTCGCCCTGTATACGGACCCAAACGCCTACGGCAAATTAGCGCCGCCAGGCTCGTCGGGCCGGTATCTGGCGACAGCCAATCGGGCGCTGGTGCGGGTCGACCAGAAGGCCGTCTACCTCGCGCTGGCGACCGCCCAACATGAAGCCACGCACCTGCTGATCGACCAGGTCCTGAATCGCCGGAATCTCCCGCTCTGGTTGGACGAGGGTTTGGCCGAGTACGCCGAGATGGGGGTGTGGACCGGTGACCATGTGGTGCTTGGCATCATCCCCTGCAAGCGCGGGGGATACTTTTGGGCCTCGCCCAAGTCCGTTTACAATCGGTTGGCCGAGGTCCAAAGCGCCCTGCGCGGCGGCAAACTGCTGCCGTGGAGCAAGTTGCTCCAGTGGAGTGACGGCAACAACGCGGAGATGCTGAAAACGCCGGGGGGGCTGCTCATTTGGGACCAGGCGTGGTCGATTGTGCAGTTCTTCCTGCACGCCGAGAACGGCAAGTATGCGGCCCAGTTCCAGCGGGCGCTGAACGGCATCCCGCAAGGTGGCTGGGACAACGCGTTTCGCCGGCAGTTCGGACGCGCGATCAATTCGTTTGAGGAGGAATGGAAAACATGGTGGTTGAGCCTGCCCGACGAACCCACTGATGAACTGTATCTGCAAGCCACCGTGGCCAAGGTGGCGGGGGTGCTTGGGCGACAGTGGCTGTTGGGGTTGCGTCCCCAGACCTGCGAGGAGTTGCTGGCCAACCTCGCGGACAAGGAGTTCCGCGCCAAGCTGGCGGCCAATGCAATCCTGCGTTTGCCCGGCTCGCTTCTGGAGCGGACCCGGGAGGAAATCAAAACCACCAAGGGGCTCAGCCTCAAACCCGGCGCCAACAGTGTGCCGGAGGTGGTGTTGAGCCGGCCTGGTAAACCCAACATTGTTGGGCTGGTGGCGCCCGCCACCGGTGGGGGGATTCAAGTTGCCGTGCGAATGGCCCAGAATTGATCCAGCAACAACGAAAGCAGGAATCAACCATGAGCAACAAACAAGCGACCAACACGAAGTCGGACAAGAACAAGATGCTCGCGCCTTTGGTCAGAGCATGTGTCTGTCTGGGATGGTTGGGCGGGGCCGGTTCGGTGGTAGCGACCACGCCGATAAGCGAACTGGAACACGGGTTTCTGCGGGTCACACTGGCTCCCCAATGATTTTCCGGAAGGGACACGATGCTTTGTTCCCGGCAATTGAACCAGTATTCTGCCGGTCATGAACCCGCCATCGAGACAACCCGCCGACGCCACCGATGGCGAGTTGCTGGCGGCGTTTGCCGCCACCGGCAGCGAATCGCCGTTTGCCGCGCTGGTGAACCGGCACGAGACGATGGTCCACGGGGTGGCCCTGCGCGTGTTGCGCGATCACCACGAGGCGCAGGATGTTGCGCAGGCGGTGTTCTTGGCGCTGGCCCGCAAGGCGCGCACGATGCAACGGCTGAGTTCCGTGGGCGGCTGGTTGCATGTCGTCGCCTGGCGGCTGGCGGTCAAGGTACGGCTGTCCCGACAGGCCCGGCAGCAACGGGAACAACAGGCCCTGCGCGAGGGTGAACAAATGCACCAACTGCAATCCGAAACCGGGCCGTTCCACGATGAACTGGATACCGCGCTCGGCCAGTTGCCCGCACGATACCGGCAACCGTTGGTCCTGTTCCATCTCGAGGGACGATCGCTTGAGGAAACCGCCCGGCAACTTCGACTCAAACCCGCCACCGCCGGCACCCGGCTCGCCCGCGGCCGCGAACTGCTGCGCCGGAAATTGGTCCGTCGCGGAGTGAAAATCGGCTCGGTTGGCGCGCTCGTCGCCCTGTTTCCGCACGGTTCCCCAGCCGCGGCTCTGCCGTCAACCTTTGCCGCCACCATTGCCAAGTGTGCCAGTCTCGGCGCGTCCGGCGCCGCAACGCCCCAGGTTGCCGCCCTAACCCAAGCCGTGTCCAAGATGCTGTTCTGGGGCCAAGTCAAAACCGTTGCCATCGTCGCCAGTTCCTTGGCCGTTGTCGTCACCGGTGCGGTTGCCGTCCGACAACTGACACAACCGAAGGCGACGCCGCCCATGCCCCCGCCGTTGGTCGCAACGGAAGTTTCCACTCCCGCACGAACCAGTGCACCAGTCGCGCCTCCACTGCTCAATGATCCCGCGGCGACCCGCCCGGTCCACGTGATCGCCGTTTGGTCGCGGCCGGTTACGCAGGCGGGCCTGCAAATCTCCATCGGGCTGGAGAAAACCGTCTGGGCTGCAGACGAACCGGTGGATTTGACCGTCCGACTGAAGAATGTATCCCGAAACCCGATTCTGCTGGCCGCCGTCGCGTCACCCGATTCCTGGCAGGTTCAACTCAATACTTGGCAGGTGGAATTCCATCCTCCGGCAGAAACCATGGCGGACACCGCCACCACGTTGATCCCCGGCCAGGAGATGGATATCTCGATCGTGTGTGACGCCGCCTGGTTCCGCTGGATCGCTCCGACGGCCCCGACTGTCGCCGGCAGCCGCCGGCGACAGCTACTGCCCGGCCGTTATTCCCTCCGGGTTCGCCGGTTGTTTCTGCCAGCGAGCGAAACGGCTGCCATGATGCACTGGAGCG
>JBFZFE010000341.1:0-4110 GCA_041306525.1 Verrucomicrobiota bacterium
GTCCGATGAACATCATCCCCATCCCCACCATCAGGTGAAAGGACTGGAACGTGATCCCCACCGGCGGCCAGTCCTCCCGCGGAAACTGGTCCAGACCGGCCACCGTCCCCGTGAAATTGCCGTGCACCAGGAAACTGAGCATCCCGGGAACTGCGATCCCGCCGTTGACCCGCTGGTTCTCGGTGTCGGGAAACCCGATGATGTGCAGCGGCGCCCCGCCGGTCGGGGTCTGATAGAGGCCTTCCATGGCGGCCAGCTTGGCCGGCTGGTATTGGGCGACATTCTTGGCGTGACCGTCGCCGCTGACCAACTGCAGCAGCGAGGCGACCAGCCCGATGGTCAGGGCGACCTTGAAGCTTTTCTCGGCGGCCTGCCGGTGGCGGTTTTTCAAGATGTAATAGGCCGAGATGCTCATCACGAAAAACGCCGCGAGGATGTAGCAGCCGATCAACACGTGCCCGAGCCGATGCATCGAGCTGGGATTGAACACCACCGCCCAGAAATCGGTGATCTCCGCCCGCGCCAGCGCCCCGGTGCCGACAATGTGGAAGCCCGCGGGAGTCTGCATCCAGGAATTGGCCACCACGATCCACACCGCCGAGAACATCGCTCCGAGCGCCACCATGCAGGTCGCGAAAAAATGTATCCGCGGCGAGACCTTGTCCCAGCCAAACACCAAGACCGCCAGGAACCCTGATTCCAGGAAAAAGGCGAAGATGCCCTCGGCGGCCAGGGCCGAGCCGAAGACGTCGCCGACAAACCGCGAGTAGGTGGCCCAGTTGGTGCCGAACTGGAACTCCATGACAATGCCCGTGGCCACCCCCAGGGCGAAGGTCAGCGCGAAAATCTTGGTCCAGAACTTGGCCAGCGCCTCGTATTGCGGGTCGCGCGTCTTGAGGAACTTGGCCTCCAAATAGACCATGATCCCGCCCAACCCGATGGTCAGTGGCGGGAACAAATAGTGAAACATGATTGTCAGCGCAAATTGCACACGCGCCAGCAAAGCAGCATCCATGAATTCTCCCTTTGCGCTGAGTTTGTAGCCGAGCGCCCCGGCAAAAGCAACCGGATCGAAAGTTGCAGCCGGCCGGCAACTTTGCCGGCGCTGCTGTGTTTGCCTTTCCATGCACGACGCCCTGCCTGCCGGCCCATTGGCCAAGCCGCCGCCACCCACACCCCTCCGCTTGGGACTGATCGGCGCCGGCCGCGCGGGCATCACCCACCTCAAGGCGGCGGCAGCACATCCCGAGCGCGTCCGCTTCGTCGCCATCGCCGACCCGCACGCCACCGTCGCTCGCGATCTGGTTGGTGACACGGTGACGACATTGACCGATTACCGCCCGTTGCTCGATGGCCGGCTCGATGCCGTTGTCATTGCCGTTCCCCACGACCTGCATTTGCCCATTGCCCGCGACTTCCTCGCGGCCGGTATTCCTGTCCTGCTCGAAAAACCGATTGCCCGCGACTTCGCCGAAGCACGCGCTTTGCACGACCTTGCCGGCGCGCGTGGCGTCCTGCTGGCCATTGCCCACAACAAACGCTTCCTGCGCGAAGCCCTCTGGCTGCGTCACTGGATCGCGGCTGACCCGCGCCACTTCGGCGCCCTGCGCACTTTCGACCTGCGTCTCTGGCAGAACATCGCGTGCAACCCGCACTACCGCGATGGTGACAGCTGGATGCTCGATGCCCAGCGGGCGGGCGGCGGCGCCGTCATCAGCATCGCCATCCACCAGCTTGATCTATTGCGGTTCCTGACCGGGCTCGACTACACCGAGGTCGTGGTCCATGGCCGGCAAGACCCGCCGTTTCGCGGTGGCGGCGACTCCGCTGTGGTCGGCTTGTTGCGGCTCAGCAACGGCGCCAGCGGCGTCCTGCATGTCAACCTCAACGCGCCGCGCGTTCCCCATTGTGAGCAATGGACCCTCTTCGGCGAACACGGCACGATCCTGCGCGAGGCAGTGACCGGCAAATATGAGGGGCCGCTGCGTTACGCCAGCGCCGCCGCCCCGAACGATACCGGCTGGCGCCAGATGTACGATGGGTTTCAGGCGGTTCCCGTTGCCGAGCTGGCGGCGAGCGGTTGGACGGAGTCAGCCTTTGAGAATCAGCTGCTTCACTTCGCCGGGGCGGTCCGGCATGGCGCCCGCCCGTTGAACGACGTGGCCGGCATCCTCAACACCATGGCCTGTGTCCAAGCCATTCACGACAGCCTGCGAACCGGCCGGCCCACGCCCGTGCCGGCTTGATTGTTTTGGCCGGTCAACGGGTCGTTGTGAGCGGGCCGGACGGGCTCGTGGGCTTGGCGGCCGGTAACCTTGGCGTAAGCGCGACAGGCGGGACAGACCTTGGTCTCGACATGTTTCACGATCTGAAACGCGACGCCACGCTGTTTGCGCCGGGCCTGTTGGCAGACGGGGCAGTTGGCGCAGATGCGGGCCAGGGCGTGAGCGAGTTTGCTGGGATTGGAGGGCATGGGTGGAGGATGCCGCAGTTGCCGGCCGACGGCAAGCCGCGGGTCTGGTTGAGAAGATGTCAAAGCGCTGTATCGTGGGCTGCACTTATGCGCACAGCACTCAAATATTTCGGCTTGTGGTTGGCGGCTTGGCTGCCGTTGGCCTGCAGTTCAGCGGAACCGTTGGCGGAGGTCAAAAAAGCCGTCGCGGAGAAGCGCGCGGTGTTGGTGGATGTACGGGAGCAAGGCGAGTGGGACGCGGGGCACTTGCGCGACGCGCAACTGCTGCCGTTGAGTCGTTTGCAGGAGAACCCGCGGGCGGGCGCCAATCTGCCCAAGGATCGCCCCGTCTACCTGTATTGCCGGTCGGGACGACGGACACAGATTGCGGCAAAGATATTGCAGGAACAGGGATACGATGCGCGGTCCCTGTCGGCAGGCTACAAGGAACTGGTGCGGGAAGGGTTTGTGGCAGCGGGTCGCTGAAAAAGGTTGGGCCACTTGCAAACCGGCCAAGAGCCGTTAGTATAAGCGCGCGTGAAATCCCCGGGACGCAGAATTTCATTTGTATTGTGGCTTTTCGCAGCGCTGATGACGTGGGCTTCGGTGCCGAGTTTCGTCTTGGCTGAGGCAACGAAAGTTGGTGTCGATGAGAAGCTCGGCCAACGTGTGCCCGTCGATGCCACCTTCTATGACGAAGAAGGCAACTCGGTCGCGTTAGAGTCTCTCCTTGGCAAAACGACCATCCTGACGCTGGTTTATTTCGAATGCCCGGGCATCTGCACGCCCTTGCTCAACAACCTCAAGGAAACGCTTGAACGCGTGGACTTGGAGCCGGGCAAGGATTTCCAAGTCCTCACGATTTCTTTCGATCCCAAGGACAAGCCGGCGTTGGCGGCGCAGAAGCGGCTGAATTACCTGAAGCAGATCCAGGCGCGGCGTCCGTTTCCAGCCGAGGCCTGGCGGTTCCTGACCGGCAGCACCAACAGCATTGCCGCCGTGACCGAGGCGGTCGGATTCGGCTACCAACAGGTGGGGGCGGACTTCAATCATCCCGGCGCACTGATCGTGCTGGGACCCGATGGCCGGGTCAGGCGCTACCTGCAGGGGACCAGTTTCATGCCGTTCGACCTGAAAATGGCGGTGATCGAGGCCACCAAGGGCAATTCGATGCCGACCGTGAATCGCGTCCTGTCATTTTGCTTCTCCTACGACCCCGAGGGACGCAAATACGTGTTCGCGACGCTCAAGGTGGCCGGTGTGGCGACATTGGCTGTGCTGGGCTGTTTCGTGTTTTTCCTGGTCCTGACCAGCCGGAAACGTCGTCCCCAAGACAGTAATTGATATGACCACCGCCACCGTCACCCCTTCCCAACAAGAACCCAGTTACCTCGCGTACCAAGGCCGGTATCGCGGCTTGGCGGGTTGGATATTTTCCACGGACCACAAGCGGATCGGGATCCTGTATCTCGTCTCGATCATGTCGTTCTTCGCCATCGGCGTGCTGATTGGCGTGGCGATGCGCTTGGAATTGATTGCGCCCGGCAAGACGATTGTCAGTGCCCAGACTTACAACGCCATGTTTACGCTGCATGGCGTCATCCAGATTTTCCTGTTCATCATCCCGGGCATCCCGGCGGTGTTCGGCAACTTTTTCC
>JBFZFE010000342.1:0-2903 GCA_041306525.1 Verrucomicrobiota bacterium
AACTCCGCGCCTCCGTCGAACCGATGCGCGTCAGCCTGACCGACCGCGATGCGGAACTCAAGGCGGTGACCCAGCAGTTGATCGAGGTCACCGGCCAGCACCGTGCGTTGGAAGGCGACGCCGCCAAGAAGACCGCCCGGCTCGAACTGCTCCGCCAACTCTTCGCCGCGCCAGATGGCCGGACGACCCTCGGACAGGTCATCGAAGTCGATCCGCAATACGGCGCCGCCATCGAGGCCGCCCTCAGCGGCGCGCTCCAGACGATTTTGGCTGACGACCTCAGCACCGCCCGGCATCTGTTGACCGGCGGCCTGAAAAACCCGTCGGTGGCCGCGCCGGAATCGGTGGCGGGTCCCTGTGGAGACGATCTGCCGGTCGCGGCCGGTGCGCTCGCGTGGGCCGGTAAGGTCACGCGGATTCGCGATGGCCGTTTCGAGCCGTTGTTGAAGTCGTTGCTGGCGAACGTGGTCATTGCCGAGAACCTCGACGCCGCGCTCGCGCTGCGGGCCGGGCAGCCGGGGGTCGCAGTGGCGACATTGGCCGGTGAGTTTGTCAGCGTCCATGGCGTGTTGAGCCGCGTCTCGACCAGTCATATCGGCGAGATCAGTGCGTTGACGGACGAAATGGGTTCGTTGCAGGCGCGCGTGGCCGAGTTGAGCGCGACGAAGTCGGAGCTGGAAGAGCAGAAGCTGGTGCGCGAGAGCGAGCTGGCGCAGATTCGTTCCGAGTTGCACGCGAAGGAAGTTTCACTGGCCGGCAAGGAAGGCGAGTTGAACTCGTTGACCACTGACCAGCGCGACCTCGACAGCAAGGTGCACACCGTCATTTTCGAGTTGCAGTCCATTGAGCAGCAGGACGCCGAAGATCGTGAGCGGCGCGACGCGATTCTGAGCGGCATTCGCGGGGCCGAGGCGCAGCAGGGCGAGTTGCGCGAGCAGATGACGTCGGCCCAAGGGCTGGTTGATGAGCAGATTCGGCTGAAGGAAGAGATGAACGCGCAGCTTACCGAGTTGCGTGTCAGCGTTGGCGGCATGGAGCACAAGCGCGGTTCCATCGAGGCGCAACGTGAGCCGATTGACGGCCGCATTCGTGATTTCCGCGAGCGGATGCAATCTTGCAGTGCGGATATCGAGGCTTGCCTGGGGCGGATTGCGTTGTTCCGGGAGGAGATGGCCGAGTCGGAGGCCAAGATCACCGAGTTGGCGGCGCAGCGTGAGCAGTTGCAGCAGCAGATTGCCGGGTTGCAGCACCAGCGCAATGAGGTGGCGACGGGCGTTGAGCATGCCGAGGGGGAATTGCGGACCTTGCGGCACAAGGCGTACGAGGCGCAGCAGCAGAAATCAGGGTTCGATGTGGCGGTCGCGCAAAAGCGGATGGAACTCGGCCAGCTGAAGGAACGCGTCTGGCAGAAGTACCAGCTCAACGTCGAGGAGATCCGCGCCGAGGTCATCAACATTACCGTGGCCGACCAAGGTCCGGCGGTGACCGAACAGGTGCCGGTGACGATTGACTGGGACGCGATGGAGGCGCAGGTCGCTGAGTTGCAGACCAAGCTTGACGCGATGGGCCCGGTCAATGTCGAGGCGATCCAGGAGTACGACGAGTTGGAGGAGCGCTACAAATTCCTCACCCAGCAGCACGAGGACTTGGTGAAAGCCAAGGATCAGCTGTTGCAGGTCATCGCCAAGATCAACTCGACGACCAAGCAGTTGTTCAACGAGACCTTCGAGAAGATTCGCGTGAACTTCCAGACGATGTTCACGGAGTTGTTCGGCGGCGGCAAGGCCAACCTGCTGTTGCTCGACGAGAGTGACCCGCTCGAAAGCGGCATCGAAATCGTCGCCAAACCGCCCGGCAAGCAGCTCCAAAGCATCTCATTGTTGAGCGGTGGCGAGAAAACGATGACCGCGACGGCGTTGCTGTTCTCGATCTACATGGTCAAGCCCAGCCCGTTCTGCGTGCTTGATGAATTGGATGCGCCGTTGGATGAATCCAACATCAACCGGTTCATCCGCATCCTCGCGCGGTTCGTAACGCAGAGCCAGTTCGTCATCATCACGCACAACAAGCGCACGATTGGCATGGCCGACGCCCTTTATGGCATCACGATGGAGGAACACGGTGTCAGCAAGGTCGTGAGCGTGAAGTTCAGCGCCCGCGAGGAAAAAACCCGCAAGGACATCGAGGCGACCCGCGAAGGCCAGGAGGATCGCATTGACGGTCTCACCGTCATCGCGGCCGGTCCGCGGCCGCACGAGGAAGATCTCTCCAATGATCTTCTCAGCGCCAAGGAGCAAACCGTCGCCCCTGTCGTGGACGCGCCGGCAGTCGTGGCCGAACAAGCACCTTCACTGGGCAGCAGCGCTCCTGAAGATCTCAAGGCCGAGGTCAAGGCGGCCGTTGCGGCGGCAGTGGAAGTTACCGAAGCCGCCGAACAAGCGGTCGCGGTCTCGCAGGGCGAGGACAAAGCAGCTCCGCAGTCCTGATTGGGTTACCCAGGCAGGCGGGAAGTGTGCTTGATTCACGCCAAATTCGGATTTGGCGTTGCGGGCGAAGGCGACGTTCGCTATAAGGCTCGGCCATGAGCACCCGCAGCATCGCGCTGGCGAACCAAAAAGGCGGCGTCGGCAAAACCACCACTTCCGTCAGCATCGCCGCTTGTCTGGCAGAGAAAGGTCTGCGCACCTTGCTGGTGGATATTGATCCGCAAGCCAATGCCACCAGTGCGCTGGGGTTGGAAAAGCTGGAGGGCGGCAGCGTTTATCAGGCTTTACTGGGGAGCGCGCTGCTGTCGGATGGCATTCGGCCGACCGGCATCGAGAACCTCGACATGATCCCGAGCGAGGTTGACCTTGCTGTGGCGGAGGTCGATGTGGCGCGAACCGAGAATTACCTCCAACGCC
>JBFZFE010000343.1:0-5412 GCA_041306525.1 Verrucomicrobiota bacterium
TGGCGACGCTGGCCGACAAGGACCGGTACCAGACTGTTTTCGCCCAGCAACCCGGTGCCGTGGCCGCGCCGACGGCCGGGCTGCATTTCACGCCCGAGCTGCTGGCGCAGCTGCCCCACACCTTCATCACCCTGCACGTCGGCATCGGCACGTTTCGACCGGTCAAGGTCGAGAACGTCGAGGAACACCAGATGCATGCGGAACGGTTCACCGTTTCCGCGGCAGCAGCGGCCGCGATCAATTCGGCCGGGCGGGTTGTCGCCGTTGGAACGACGGTGGTGCGGACGCTGGAAGCGCTCGGCGAACCGCGCGCGGCAACCGGCAGCACCGACATTTTCATCCGTCCCGGCCATCAGTTTCGGGTGGTGGACGCGCTGCTGACGAATTTCCATCTGCCCAAATCGACGCTGCTGATGTTGGTCAGCGCGTTTGCGGGACGCGAGTTGGTGCGTCGCGCCTACGAGGAAGCGGTGCGTGAGCGGTACCGGTTCTTCAGCTACGGCGATTGCATGTTGGTCCTGTAGCAACATCGCCGTCTGGGGTGAACACCCCATGGCCGCGACGGGCAGGCGGGTCTCTGTTGTTGGCGTCAACAACCGTCAACCAAGTGGAGGCAATCCATGTCCATCATCGGCGTCGTCATAACGCTCATTATCATCGGGGTTCTGCTCTGGCTGGTGAACGCCTACATCCCGATGGATGCCAAAATTAAGAAAATCCTCAACATCGTCGTGGTCATCGCGGTGATCTTGTGGCTGCTTTACGCCTTCGGCGTGTTGGGAGGCGGGGGCGAAGTCCGCATGCCGACGGTCCGGTAAGCCGCCGGCAACGGCGACGCTTGCTGGAACAGAACGTCTCGCGCGCTACCGGTCTGCTATTTGCGGACCGGCAGTGGCGCGGGCAGTTCGCTGGGTTTCTTCGGCCAGATCAAGGAGGCCAGCACGGCGATGACCAGAATGCCGCCGACCACACCGAGGGCGATCTCGATCGGGATCTTGAAGAAATGCGCCCCCGTCATCTTGATGCCGACGAACACGAGGATGGCGGACAGGCCGTAGTTGAGGAAGTGGAAGATTTCCATTACGCCGGCCAGGGCGAAGTAAAGGGCGCGCAGGCCGAGGATGGCGAAGACGTTGGAGGTGTAGACGATGAACGGGTCCTGTGAGATGGCTAGGACCGCCGGGATGGAATCGACGGCAAAGATCAGGTCGGTGGTTTCCACCACGATCAGCACGATCATCAACGGCGTGGCGAGGCGTTTGCCGTTGCGCACGATCCAGAAACGACTGCCCTCGTAGCTCGGGCTGACCGGGAAAAAGCGCCGGAACAGTTTCAGCACGGGGTTGTGCTCGGGATGGATCTCCTGGTCCTTTTGCACGGCCATCTTGATCCCGCTGTAAATCAGGATGGCGCCAAAAAGATAGATGACCCACTCGAAACGCTGAATCAGGGTCACGCCCACCGCGATGAAGATCGCCCGCATGATCAGGGCTCCCAGGATGCCCCAGAACAACACCTTGTGCTGGTACTCGGCCGGCACGCGGAAGAACGAGAACACCATCAGGAACACGAAGATGTTGTCCACGCTCAGCGATTTCTCGATGACGTAACCGGTCAGGAACTCCAGGGCCTTGGCTTGGCCCATCCAAAAGTAGATCCCCAGATTGTAGAGCAACGCCAGCGTGATCCACACCGCGCTCCAGCCCAGCGCCTCCTTCAAGCGAACGGCGTGTGCTTTGCGGTGAAACACGCCCAGGTCGATCGCCAACATGGCGATCACAAGGCTGTTAAAAATGATCCACTTCCACAGAGAGCCCAACATGGCGTCGTATACTGGCGAGGTAATTGCCTTGCGTCAATCCCCAGACCGCCTGCCCGTTGCGCCCGTTCGCTGGCTTTGTTATGGTCGCCAATGTGAAGAAACTCCGGCCCGCGCTGCTGCTGCTCCTCCTGCTGGCGGCCGGTGGCGTCTACTGGTTTGCGCAACAGCGCCGCCCCGAGCCGCCCGTCGTTTCCGGTACCATTGAAACCGACGAGGTCCGCGTTGCCTCCCGATATGGCGGTCGCGTCACCCAACTCCACGCACGGGAAGGTGACCGGTTGCAGCCCGGTCAACTCATTGTGGAATTGGATGCTCCCGAGCTGAGGGCGCGCCGCGACCAGGCCGCCGCCCTGCTGGCCGAGCTTGAAGCCGGTCCGCGCACCAACGAGATTGTGGCCGCCCAAGCCGAATGGCAGGCCCGGCAGGCTGAACTGGCGCTCGCCAGACTCGAAGCCAAACGCGCCACCGAGCTCTTCGCGCAAAACACGGTTTCCGAAGATCAGCGCGACCAGGCGGTGGCCCGCGTCAACACCCTCGAACAGCAGGTCCGCGCCGTCGAGTCACGTTACCAGTTGTTGCGCGAAGGCACCCGGCCGGAGACGATTGCCCAAGCCCGCGCCCGGCTTGCTGAAATCGCCACGCAGTTCGCCGAGATGCAGATCAGCGCCCCGGCTGCGGCCGTGATGGAATCGCTCCACGTCAAGCTCGGCGATGTCCTCGCGCCCAACCGTCCGGCGGCCACGCTGCTCCTGACCGGTCACGACTGGGTTCGTGTCTATGTTCCTGAAACCTGGCTCGGCCTGATCCGAGTGGGCCAGGAGGTCAGCGTCCGCACCGACACGCCTGGCGTCTTCACTGGCATGGTGGAGCAGATCAACCGGCAAGCCGAGTTCACACCGCGCAACGTGCAGACCGCTGACGAACGCATCAAGCAGGTCTTCGGCGTGAAGGTACGCCTGCCCGCCGAGACCGACAAACTGCGCCCCGGGATGAGTGTGGATGTATTGTTCCCGGGCGTGCCGCAACCGCCCCGATAGGAGAGTCACCATGGAAAACAGATTGATTGGTCACACCATCACCCTCGGCGAGCTCGTCGAGTACCAGGCGGGCTCGGTTGTCAGCCGGGAAGTCCTGCGCAAGGAGACCGGCACCGTCACCGTGTTTGCCTTCGATGCCGGGCAGGGGTTGAGCGAGCACACCGCGCCCTTCGATGCGATGGTCTGCGTGCTCGATGGCGAAGCGGAAATCTTCGTTGCCGGCCAGCTCCACATCGTCACTGCCGGTCAGATGATCATCATGCCAGCCAACAAGCCGCACGCGCTCCAAGCCAAGCAGCGCTTCAAAATGATGCTCGTCATGATCCGCAAGTAGGCCATGGCCGCCGACAGCATGATCGAGTGCGCGGGGCTCACCAAGAAGTTCGGTGATCTCACCGCCGTCGATGATGTCAGCTTCCAAGTCGCGCGCCGTTCCATTTTCGGTTTCCTTGGCCCCAACGGCTCCGGCAAGACCACAGTCATCCGCATGCTCTGCGGCCTTGTCGAGCCGACCCACGGTGCCGGGCGCATTGCGGGTCGCGACGTCGTGCGCGAAGCCGATCACCTCAAGGGCATCATCGGCTACATGTCGCAGAAGTTCTCGCTCTACGATGAACTCACCACCCACGAGAACCTGCTCTTCTACGGGCGCCTCTACGGCCTGACCGGGCAGGCGTTGCGCCAGCGGCGTGACGAACTCATCGCGTTGACGCATCTAGAACCGTATCTGGCCAAGCGCGCCGCACTGCTCTCGGGTGGCTGGCGGCAACGCCTCGCCATGGCGTGCGCACTCGTCCACCGACCGAGCGTCCTTTTTCTCGATGAACCGACTGCCGGTATCGATCCCGTTGCGCGGCGCGAACTCTGGGACTTGCTCTTCGAGTTGTCCAGCAACGGCGTCACCCTCTTCGTCACCACTCATTACATGGACGAAGCCGAACGCTGTTCGCATGTCGGCTATCTCCACATGTCCAAGCTCATCATCTGCGGTGAGCCCGATGACCTCAAACAACTTCCGGCCGTCAACCCCACTGGCACCAAGCGCCTGGATGTGACCTGCGACCACGTCACCAGCGCCCTGCAAGCCGTGCGCAAGCTGCCCGGCCTCCGCAACGCCACCGTCTTCGGGCAATCCATGCACCTGCTGGTGGATGAGGAACTTTCCGACGAACAAATCCGCCTCGCCCTCCGCCAAGCCGGCATCCACGGCGCGCCCGACATCCGTCCCATTGCGCCGTCCCTGGAAGATGTCTTCGTCGCCCTGACTTCTGCGCAGGCGGGAGGGCGGGCATGAGCCTTTTCCGTGGGTTCGGTGCGGTGTTGTACAAGGAATTCATCACGGTGTTTCGTGACCGGATCACGTTGTTCTTCATGTTCTTCCCGCCGTTGCTCCAGATCATCGCGTTCGGCTTCGCGCTGGATACCGACGTCAAGAACATGGCGCTGGTCGTCCTCGACGAGGATCGCACCGTCGAAAGCCGGCAGTTGATCGACACGTTTGTGAATACCGGCACCTTCCGCGTTGTGGCCCAAGCCGGCAGCGTGGCCGAGCTGGAATCGTTTGTTCGTCGTGGCCGGGCCTACATCGGCGTCCAGATCCCGCCCGATTTCACCCGCAGACTCCGGGCGGGCCACCGCGCCACGGTCCAGGCGATCATCGACGGCTCGAACTCCACCACCGCGCTCCAGGCGCTCAACACGGCGTTGGCGGTTGCATTCCGCCAATCCCTGGCCTTGCTCCTCCAGGAGACCGGCCGCACGGAAGTGCCCGTCGAGGTGCGACCGCAGATGCTCTACAACCCCGCCATGCGCAGCCCGAATTTCTTCGTTCCCGGCGTGATCGGCGCGGCGCTCCAGATTGCGGCCGTGTTTGCGGCTTCGATGAGCCTGGTGCGCGAACGCGAGCGCGGCACGCTGGAGAACCTGTTCGTCAGTCCCTTGTCGGGTTGGGGGCTCATGCTCGGCAAGCTGATGCCGTATCTGTGCATCACCATGGCGATGGGCGGGGTGCTCGTGCTGATCTTGCGGCTGGTCTTTGCGGTGCCCATCCGCGGCGATCTGGCCACCTTGTTCCTGGCCATCTTCCTCTACGTCTTTGCCCTGCTCAGCCTGGGGTTGCTCATCTCGACCAAGGCGCAAACCCAGAACGAGGCGATTCAAATGGCGATGGTCGTCCTGCTGCCCTCGATCTTTTTCAGCGGCTTCATTTTCCCGCGCGAGACGTTGCCGACGATTTTCTACGCCCTCAGCACGCTGTTGCCGCTGACCTATTTCGTGGACCTGATGCGCGGCATCATCCTGCGCGGCGCGACTTTTCACGAAATGGCCGGCAACCTTGCGGCGTTGGCGGCGATGGGATTGCTGTTCTTCAGCCTCTGCGCCTGGCGATTCAAACGCAAACTGGCCTGACCGCCCCGCGAGATCAGACGGCCGCAATCTCCTCGCGGGCAATCTGCGCCCAGCGCGGCAACCGCGTCGGGTCGTGTTCCACCGTGTGCGTGTCCTTCATGACCAGCGCCAACGGCTGACCGGCGGCCGCTTTCAAGGTGCGCT
>JBFZFE010000344.1:0-4881 GCA_041306525.1 Verrucomicrobiota bacterium
CGCGCAAGGTCTTACGCGCCGCAAGCTGCTCGATCACGTAGTCACGATCGCCATCCCCGGAGTCCCCGAGTCCCAACTGCCCCGCCAAGGCGCCCAAAATTTCAACGCGCTTGATCGAGTCAATACTGAGTTCCGCTTCTAGATCCTGGTCCAGTCCGAGCATGTCCATGGGATAACCCGTCTTCTCGCTGACGATTCCCAAAAGCGCTTGGGTGAGGTCAAGGGCCAGCTTGGCCGAGGCAACCGGGGGAGTTACTTGACCGGAGGCTGGTTGGGCCCTGGGTGGGTCACCCTGCTGACGTTCGAGCCAGACGATGATTTCGCGAAGTGTCTTTTTTGCCGCAAGCTGTTCGATGATGTAATCGCGGTCTCCACCAGTGCTGGCATCCAGGCCCAACTGCTCGGCCAGTGCGCCCAGGACCTCCACGCGTTTGATGGAATCAATACTGAGTTCAGCTTCCAAATCCAGATCAAGTCCGAGCATGTCCTTGGGGTAGCCAGTTTTATCGCAAACAATCGCGAGCAGCGTTTCGGCTACGGGAGGTCTATTGGCGGGAGCGGCCGCCGCAGGCTCATGAACAACCTGGCCGAAGGTGTGCTGGGCTAGATGGCCCATAGGGGCTGATGAAACCAATGGGGCAAGTGTGATGGGTTGGCTTACGGTGGATGGATGCGTGCCAAGATAGCCAAGCATGACATCCCGTTGTGCCGAGGCAAGCTCGCGAACGCTCCGCAGATATTCCAGCACGGTCGTCTCCCGCTCGGAAGAAACCGCGGTTTGAGCGGGGAGGGCCAAGGCGCAGACAGGCCCTCGGGTTGGGCGCAGCCGGTTGTTCGGCGCCAGCCCATTGATTGGCCGGGCCAGCCAACCATTGACCTTCCAGGCGATGGCCGGTGGAGCTAGCCGTGACGGGTTGTCAAGGTCCAGCATTGATGCCCCGCGCCCCGCGAACAGGAACTGGGTATCGATGGGATAGCCAAGCACGGCGATCCGGCCGAGCGCGGTCAGAAAGTCGCGAATATTCGAGTCCCCGCCAGTGTCACTCGCGATCACGACATGTTCCCGATCACCCAGGATGCGCGAGACCAATCCGGAAAGAACCTTGCCGGGTCCGGTCTCGACGAAAATTCTGGCCCCCTCGGAGTACATGGCTTCAATCTGCTCAACAAAGCGGACGGGCTTGGCAATATGCTCTGCGATCCGGTTTCTGATCTCTTCGGGCTCAAGGGAATAGGGCTGGGCGCTAGTATTGGACCAGACGGGGAACTTGGGGGGGGCCACTGATAGCCCACCCAGGTAGCCGCGCAATCTGGCAGCCCCCCCGGCAACGATCGGGCTGTGAAAAGCCGCCGCCACCTGGAGCAAGCGGACGGCGACCCCTTGCGCATCGAACCGGCTCATCGCCTCCGCCAGGGCTTCCCGGGATCCCGAGATGACGGTCTGATCCGGTGCGTTCATGTTGGCGATCACAACGCCGATAAGTCCCTCCAGGATACTAAGTACCCGCTCGGAACCAGCCGTAACCGCGGCCATTGCCCCCCCCTCCGCACCGGCAGCCTCAAGCATGGAAACCGCGCGTTCATGGCTGAGGTTGAGCAAATCATGTTCGCCAAAGGCCCCCGCCAGGCAAAGCGCCACTAGCTCGCCATAACTATGTCCACCCGCCATGTCAGGCCTAACCCCCGCAAGGGCAAAAAGATCGGCCATGGCCAGACCGGCAATGCCAAGCGCGGGCTGAGCGGTGCGCGTATCGGTGATCGCCGCCTTTTGTTGTGCATGCTGTTCGTCTGTCCACGCGGTCGGCGGGAACATGGCGTCCCGCCAAGGCGCACCCATCTCCAAGAGGCGATGCAGACGGGGAAAGGCCACAAACAGCTCTCTAAGCATGCCCGGGCGTTGTGATCCCTGGCCGGGGAAAAGGAAGGCGAGCTTGCCTGGCATAGTCTGCGCCAATGCCAAACCTTTACCCTCGGTCCGGCCTGCCATGACGGATTCAATCCCGGCACGCAACTCGTGAATCGTGGCCGCCACGATCGAGAACTGAACGGGTTCGCCTATCATGGCGGTCACGCTCAAAGCCAGGTCGCGGAGCATCACCCTATAGCCCGCATCAAGCACCGCCAGCACCTTGCTAGCAAGGATAATCGCTTCCTGCCGATTTGCGCCGCGAAACAGGAACAGCTCACTAGGCCAGTGAGAGAAACCACTGCTAGGATCCTCTCCATCCAGGTAAGCGCTTATCACCGTGGTGAAGTTGGATCCTCCGAAGCCAAAGGCGTTCACGGTGGCGTGGCGCTCGCTACGCAACCAAGGCCGGGCCCGGTCGGAAATTGCAAAGGGGCTGGTACTAGGATCGTATGCGGGGTTGGGCTGCCGGATATTGATCGTGGGCGGCAGAACCCGGTGATGTAGGGCCTTGGCAACCTTAATGACCCCGGCTAATCCCGCCGCGCACTTCGTGTGACCAATCTGGGATTTGACCGAGCCAAGGCCACAGGCCCCAATGGCGGCGCCTGCAGCCAGAAATGTGTCGCTGAGCGAGCCGAGCTCCGTACGATCCCCGACGACGGTTCCGGTGCCGTGGGCCTCCACCAATCCAACCTCCCTTGGCGATAGGGCAGCGCGGACATAGGCCCGTTCTAGGGCACGCATCTGGCCTTCCTTACGCGGAGCCGTCAATCCCAGGGACCGCCCATCGCTTGATGATGCTATCGACTTGACAACGGCATAAATCCGGTCTCCGTCCCTTTCAGCATCGGCCAGCCGCTTAAGCACCAGGCAACCTATACCCTCGCCCAGGACTGTTCCATCGGCCTCGCCATCGAAGGTCCTGCAACGGTCGGCACGAGAAAGTGCGTGGACTCCGGCAAACAAGAGGTAATCATGGATGCCGTTGTGCAGATCAGCGCCACCGCAAAGGACCATGTCGCTGGTTCCCAGTACCAACTCTTTGATGGCCATGTCCAGCGCCGCGAGCGATGAGGCGCAGGCCGCATCCACCGTGAAATTGGAGCCACCCAGATCCAGGCGGTTGGCAATTCTGCCGGCAATTACATTGGCCAGTACGCCTGGGAATGAGTCTTCGGTGAGCCGTGGCAGATGCGCGTCCAGCTCTGGAGGCAGCGGCCCCAGAAGTTGGGGGTAGAGGGAACGAAAACCATAAGCCGCCGAGATGTCGGCACCAGATTCGGCGCCAAAGACCACCGAAACCCTGGACCGATCTAACTCACGGGTCGCATAGCCGGCATCGTCCAAGGCACGTCGCGCCATCTCCAGACCGAGCAACTGGGTCGGATCAATGCTTGTCAGTGAACTAGGGGGGATGCCGTAATCCATAGGATTAAAAATTACGTCTTCGATAAATCCCCCCCATTTAGAGGGGGTCTTGTCGCCGTTTAAGGAGTTTGAATCGTAATAATGCTCTGGGTTCCAGCGCTCGGGGTCCACTTCGGTTACGGCGTTGAATCCGGTGACGATGTTAGACCAGAATGTCTCCATGTCGCCTGCCCCAGGGAACACCGCTGCCATGCCGATGATGGCGACATCCACCGGCCCAGGTTCGCCGCGAGAGGGGCGATCGTTGGGCAAATTGGCAAGAAACTCGCAAGCTCCGTCCGTGACTCGCCGATGAAGTTCTTCCATCGTGGTGATTTGATCTTCGAGCATGGCCACGTCGCCGATCATGTACATGCCTTCCCGACGCTGCTCGGCCTCGTCGACCTGAACAAGCGTGGCACCGTCTCGCTTGACCCCTTTTGAGGCGATACGAAGGCGGCCGAGATTGAGCTGCTCGAGATGGTGCCAGATGGCGTCCTGATTTTCCCCCTCCACCTCAAGTCGTTGGCGCTCAGATGCGAATGTTCGCACAAAGTCGGTGTCCACACACCGGGAGGCGTGCCCCGGCCCCGTCTCCAGCAACACAGTACGATTACAATCAATCGCGGCCTGCTGGTAGGAGGGAAGAACGGCGCCGGTCGAAACGGCTTCTTGGGTATAAAGGTAGGCGGTACCCATTAGGATACCGATTTTGGCACCTCTGGCGGCCAAGGGGGCGGCCATAGTAGCCACCATGGCAGCTGACCGCGCGTCATGTATGCCGCCAGCGAAAACGATAAACAACTCTTCGGGGCGATTGAAACGCGACAGTAATTCGAGCTGTTGTTCCCACAGGAGAAAGCTCGACCGTGGTCCCACGTGGCCACCGCACTCCCTGCCCTCGAAGATGAAACGGCGCGCGCCGTCAGCAAGAAATAGCTTGAGCAAACCTGGCGAGGGTACATGCAGGTAGGTGGCGATCCCCTGATCCTCCAGGGCACGTGCCTGCGAGGGCCGACCGCCCGCAATGAGAACCACAGGGGGTCGCACCTCCTCAATGACAGCGAGTTGCTCGGCCCGAAGCGTGGGATCAACGAACCCGAGTATGCCGACCCCCCATGGGCGATCTCCCAGGAGGGCACGGGTCTCCCGCAGGAGGTTGCGGACCGTCTCCGCCCGCAACAAGGCAAGTGCAATGAACGGAAGCCCGCCAGCCTGTGCCACCGCTGCGGCAAACTCTGCAGTATCACTCACCCGAGTCATGGGACCCTGGAGCACGGGATAGGCAATGCCGTGATGAGCAGCGAGTGATGCACCTGGCGACAGGGGTTTGACCTTCTTTGCGACCGCCCGGAATTGAGCGATCGCCCCGCGAATTCCCGTCACGATCCCGCCCGCGGTCGCGAAGCGATCCGCCAAGCCCGACGCGAGGGCCGCGTCCTGCCCGCATGGAAGCAATTGGTACCGCAGGTTCACCGCACCTAATCGCTCGGCGACGGCGCTTACCTCCGCTGGCAAGGCGCCCTTCAGATCGGGACGCTGATAGATGCGGTGGTGGCCAATAA
>JBFZFE010000345.1:0-4810 GCA_041306525.1 Verrucomicrobiota bacterium
CACTGGCCAACAAAAACCTTTGCGCCCGGTGACACCACGATGTCAGTGAAGTTGCGGAGTTGCTGGACCGTCAAGGCGCCCGCCGTCCACATCTTCCCGTCGGCGGTCCGGAGCGTTACCGCGCAACCTTCCCGGCTCGTAACCATGTCCGACAAACCACCTTTGTAGACTTGTTCCTGCCGGGTGGAATTGACAATCCACGCCGCCACCTCGATGGGATCGCCCGGTCGGCCGCGGGCGGGCGGTTTGACGAACTCCAGTCGCACCGCGAGCGGCGGGGCAGGGAAGAACGCGTCCAGATCGTCGCGGCGGATGGTGAGGATCGTGGGATGGGAGTGTTTGCCGTAGGTCGAACCGTGCGTGAGTCGGTAGACGCCGCGTTCGGCGTCGAACTCAATCTTGTCCGGCAACATGATCGAGCCGCTCGTGCGCAAGGGAATCGCCGAATATTTCTGGTTCTTCAACCTGGCATGGTCCCAACCGACCGCCAACATCACCTTGTCCATGTCCGGCGCGCGCCCGAGAACGGCGTCGCGCGTGGCGCTCTGGTCAATGCGCGCCCATTGCCTGGCGCTTTGGCTGAAGACGTAAACCGATGCCGCGCCGTCCTCGCCCCCAGTACCAAAGTGATGGCCGGCAAACTTGTACTGTTGGTCTTCCGCAATGGTGCGCAGCGATTTGGCGGTCGGCTCCTGGGCGAGATGCCCGGCAAAACTGGAATCATCGGCCGCCCACGCGACAGCCCCGCCGGCGAGGAGCACGGACAACAGGGTTTGAATGACCGGCGATTTCATCTTGGTTTCTCCGTTGGTTGCGGTGCGCAAGATACGGCAGCCGTCCGTCAGCCGGGAAGTGAAAGGCGCGTAAAACCTTACCGCCTCAGAGCGGGACGGTCATCGTGGCCTGGGACGCAACCCGATGCGGAACGCCGCGAACTTGGAAGGAGATCTCCCGGTCCGAGAGGTTCTCCAAGCGGAGTGCCGGATGGGTCAGGGTCACGCGAACCGGCGCGCCTTTCCATTGGAGACGGAAGGCGATCCGCTGGATCTGGTCCGGCAGGCACGGCGTGAAGCTCAGCTCGGACGCGCAGAGCGCGCTGAGCAGCCCGGCAAACCCGAACACGACTTCCTGCCACATGCCGCCGACGTTGGCGCAATGGACGCCGTCGGAGCAGCGCGGTAGCGCGGCGAAATCGATGTCGAGCGACCGCAGCCACGATTCGTAGGCTTCCTGTTTCCGTCCGATGGCCGCCGCGACGATCATGTGATGGCACATCGAGTTGGAGGAATCGTGGATGTTGAACGGTTTATAGTAGTCGAACGAGGCCGCCATCTGTTCCCGAGTGAACGCCGTCGGAAACACCGCCAGCAGCGCGATCACGTCGGACTGCTTGAGCGTCTTGCTGCGGAACAGTTTCTCCTGCGAGACGTACTTGCCGAACAGCACCGTCTTGTCTTTCCAGATCGCGTCGATGTCCAGTTCCACGAACGCCGTGTCGTAGTCGTCGCACTGCCAGATGATCTGCCGCTGGGCGTCCACGGGGATGACAATGCCGTCGGCGATCTTGGCGAACGCAGCCAGTTCGTCATCGGTCAGCTTGAGTTTGGTCCGCAACGCCGCCAGTTGGGCGGGAGCGGCGGTCGTCATCCGGCGGACGACTTCGCCGGCCAAGCGCAGGTTGAACTGGGCGGTGTAGTTCGTGTAGGCGTTGTTATTGGTCAGCGGCTTGTACTCGTCCGGTCCCATGACGCCGTAGATGTGGTAGCCGGGCCGGCCCTGGATCGTGTCCACCCGTTCGCGCCAGTAGCGCGCGGTCTCGAAGATCATCTCCGCGCCGCAGTCGATCAAAAACTCCATGTCGCCCGTGGCCTGGACGTAATGCCACATGCCGATGATCACGTCGGCGGTGATGTGAATCTGGTGGTCGCCGTAGTGCCACATCGTGGTGACCGGTTCGCCGTCGGGCGCCTGCATCCACGGGTACCGGGCGCCGCTGTAGCCGTAACTCCGGGCCAACGCCCGCGCCTGGTCGAGGTGACTGTACCGGTACTGCGGCGTGTTCTTGCCGGTGACGGGATTGGTGTACAGGTAGAAGGGGTTGATGAAGATCTCCATGTCCCAGAACGCCGCGCCGTAATAGAGGTCGCCGCTCATGCCCTTGGGATCGACGAGATTGCGCGGCTCGTTTTCGCCCTTCGCGCGATACAGGTGATAGACCGCCTGCCGGATGGCAAGTTGGCTGTTGTACGGCGCGGGATCGTTCGCCTCGATCTCGATGTCGCCCGCTTCCCAGCGCCGCCGCCACTCGGCTTCGTGCGACTGCAACAACTCCGCCACCGGTTTGGCTGCGACTGACGTGAGCAGACCGGTCGCCGTCTCCAGCAGCCCGGCCCGGTCGTAATAGGCGTCGGCAATCACCGCCGAAACCTTCGTGACAACCGCTTTCTTGCCCGATTCCAAACCGAACTGAAGCTCCGCCGCGATCCGCCGCTGGCCGGCGGTAATCGCCGTCTGGCCGGCCACGTCGGCGCGCAGCAGGCTGGCCGTGACCACCCGGTTGCCGATGTTCGTGGTCACAGCGGAGAAGATGATGTTGTCCGCCGTGCTGGCGACCCGCGTTTCGGCGAACTTGTCCACGCCATTGGTCCGCACATCGTTGTCCACGAACGACACCAGCTTGATCTGCGCCCGGCCCGAGATCACGGCCAGTTCGCAGGTCTGGACACAGACAAACCGCAGCGCCGGATCCATGAACCGCAGAAACCGGACTGCAATGACCGCGCCGCCCTGGGTGTGCCACGTCAACGTCCGGTGCAACGTCGCCGTGCGCAGGTCGAGCCAGCGGCGGTAGCTGGTGACCTTCGATTGTTCGAGGTCGAGCTTCTCGCCGTCGGCGTGCGGCACGAACCCGAGGTAGTACGGCAGATTGACCAACCCCATGCGCCGGTAGGGATGTTTCGCCGCGAGGACCGGCAGGTAGGTGCCCCACTTGCTTTTGCTCGACGGCGCCGACCGCAGCGTCGTGTTGCCGGGGAACCAATCGTACTCCAACGCCTGCGGGTCGTCGGTCAGCCCCTCCTCGAGACTGGACCGGGTGGTGAGGTAACCGGTGCCAAGGGCGAAGAGCGCCTCGAAATGCCGGTTCTTCCGGACATCGAACGATTCCTCGACCACATTCCACTTCGGATCCAATGTCGTGTCCATGTTGGTCCGTGCTCCTCAATGCGCGTTCATGCGGACGAGCACGTCGGCGAGCGTGCCTTGGAACGGCCCCGGCGTTTCCATCTTGATCGAGACCAGCGCCGCCGCGAACTTCAATGCCTCCGCTGGGCCGTGATCGAGCCGGCGCACCATGTAACCGGCAAAAGTCGTGTCCCCCCGCCCCGTCCGCCCCACGATGCTGCGGTTGGTGAACGCCTCGTAATAATCCTTCCCGTCCACCCGGGCCTGCACGCCGTCGGCACGGGTGATGACGACTTCCTTGCATCCCCACGATGCGACGATGGCGGCCGCCTTGGCGAGGTCGCGCGTGCCGGTCAGGAGTTCCGCCTCGACGACGTCCAGTTTCACCCGGTCCATCAGCGCGACAATCTCCCGCTTGGCCGGCACGTCGGCAAACGAAATGACCCGGGTCTGCTCGTTGACCTGCCGGACAAACGACTGCAGATCCACCGACACGCTATGGCCGCGGCGTTTGAGTTCCCGCATGAATGGCAGGTCAAATTCCCGGTCCGTGATGCCCGCCAGGTGCACAAACCGCGCGTCAATGGGCGGCAGTTCGTCGGCCTGCATGAACCCGGCATTCTTCGTCTGGCGCATCTCGCGCACATCCACGTCGGGCGTCGGATGCGTCACCACCATCTCGGTGGTCACCGGCGCCGGGATCAGGCAGCAATCCACGCCCGCATCGCGCAACGGCTGGAGATAGGCGTCGTCCGCGGGGTGCATCCGCGTGATGACCGCCGTCCGGCCGCCGACGCGCGCCGCGGCCATCGCGCCGCAGAGCACGGCGCTACCCGGTGCGACGTGTTCGCCCTTGCCGTATGGAAAGATCCGGTCGACGCACATGTGTCCAATAAAAACGATGTCGTGTTTCATAATCTTTGTCTCGTGTGTTGGGAGAGGCGCGTATACCGCGCCGGGCGGTGTCTTTTCAAGACGAAACCCGATGGCCGCGTGCGAGCGCGCGGCGACAATGACCAGTCTCAACGACTCGACGCCGCCGGTGCGGTGGCGGGTCTGGTTTAGGGTGGGGCGGTATTGGTCAACGCCGCAACATCTTCGTCCGCACTCGCCAACGACCGCACTGACGCGCTCGAACTGGCCACCCGCCTGGACCGTTTCCTGGCCGGCAACGACACCACCCAACGGGACGGGGGAGATCGGCCTCGGCCAAGAGTCGCCCGGTTTCCCTTGTTCCAATTCTCCCCGGAGTCTGACGCTACAAACCCAGAAGAAACCCCAAACCCAACCGACCGTCACCACCGTGTTGACACGGCCTCATCGCAGGAAATTGCTTTTGGAAGGGGCGCGGATCGACGCGGCAGCGCGGGGGGTTAACTTTCCCAATGACTTTGTCCTATTCAGCAGGAGAGGCGAAGATTTGTTGGTATCCGAAGGCAAGTTCCCGGCAGTTCTGCATGTCGGGTGGGGGACAAGTCGATGGCCGGCGCGCGTCAGAAGCTGACGCGGAAGCCGCCGTTCAGGTTGTGCAGTTGGTAGCCGTCGCGCCCCATCTCAGTGCTGTAGCTGAAGTAGGTGTTGAACTGCAGGTTCCATTGGATGGACAGGCCCACATTCAACGCCACAC
>JBFZFE010000346.1:0-5908 GCA_041306525.1 Verrucomicrobiota bacterium
TCTCGAGTGGTTTCGGCGCTCAACGCCAGATCGTGGCCCAGGAAATCACCGCGAATAACCAGACCATCACCCTCGACACTTCCGATCGTCCTTACCGGGAAACCGGCCAGGAACAGGATCATCCCCGTCAAGACCAGCCCCGCAGCCCCAACAGCACCAAGCCCTACAGCCCCAGCCAACCCAATGGCTCCGGCAGTGGAACTGGCACGGGCATGTAAACCCAATCGTTGCGTCGCAGCTGACGCGTAACGACAAACACGACACCATCGTGGGTGAAGCAGCGACACCTGCGATGGTTTGTCGTTTATTCGGCGATGACGAGCTTGACCGGGTCAGGCGCGATTGCCAGCGACGGAGCCGGTGTGGCGGCGGGAGCCGGTAACATGCGCGTCAGCAGTTTCCTGACCGGCGCGAGCGGCACGGCAAAGTTCACGTTTTCTTCCTCGGTTGCGCCAACGAACTGGCCATTGGCAACGCCAATGACTTCACCGGCGGCGTTGACCAGCGGGGAGCCACTCAGTCCCGGCTGCAAGGGGGTCGAGATCTGGATCATGGTACGACCGAAAATGCGTTGCACGGCGGCGACGATGCCGCCACGCAGCCCGCGTTCCTCGCGGAACTGGCTGTTTCCCACCAGGACGATTGGCACACCGGCCTCGGCAAGATCGCTGCTGGCCAGTTCCAAGGCAGGGAACTCGTGGCCGTCAATCTGGAGCAGGGCCACGTCGTGTTCGGGATCTTCGGCCACCACCCTGGCCGTCAACGTCTCCCCACCGGCTGTGGCCACGGCGATGGTCGCTGCGTCGCGAATCACATGCCAGTTGGTGATCAGTTGACCGTCCTTGGAGACGAAGAAACCGGTCCCGGTGCAGGTCTTGGTGGACTTGGTGCGAGTGACTTTCAACGCTGCCACGGCGGGGCGGGTCCGTGAGGCAAGGGCGTTGAGATCCAAGGAAGGCGGAGCTGCCGGAAGCGGCGGGGTGACGGTCGAGACAACGACAACTGCGACGACGAACTGCAAACTGCGTACAACAAACTTCATTGGCGCGGATACTAGCCGCGATTGAGTGGCTGGTAAAGGGGGGTTCCGAAAAAAACCGTTCCCGATTGGGAAATTTACCTAAGAGATCACCAGAAGTTCATCACCTTGCGAAAACCATCGGGCGAGCTTAAGAGGGTTTGATGGTTGGAGGGTGGGGGGCGCAGCGAGTTGGTATTTACCATGGCAATCACAACGGCAAAACCGACTGCGTCTTTTGTCGGCGGGAACGTGTCCGCACTGGAGACGCTGCCGGGGGACGGTGAGAACCCAATTGACGCGGATCTGCAGGACCAGGACGCGTCGGACTTGGATTCCTACCGCTTGCTTTTCGAGAACAACGTCCAGCCGATGTTCATCCTCGATCAAGCAAGCCTGCGCGTCTTGGCTGTCAACCGCGCCGCCCTGCGGCATTACGGATTTAGCCGGCCCGAGTTCCTCCGGCTAACGCTGCGTGACCTGTGCAGTTCGCAACATCTGCCGGACCTTGGTCCTCCAGAAACGGGCTCATGGGCGGGCAATGCCCTGGGCGTCTGGGCGCACCAGAAGAAAAGTGGCGCCACCTTCCAGGCGGAAATCGTGCAGAGCGCTGTCCTCTTTCAGGGGCGCAACGCGGTCATGAACATCGTTCGCGATGTCACGGTGCAGCGTGCGCTTGAACAACGACAAGCCCTGCAGCGCCTGCTGGCCGGTCTGCTGGCCAATGCCGAAGGTGTTGCTGATTGCAGCCGACAATTGCTCGAGACCATCAGTCGCCAGCTTGGTTGGGACAGCGGAGAAATCTGGCAGATCGACCCGGTCTCCAAGGAGCCATGTTGCGTTGCCAGCTGGCACGCGCCTGAACCACACATGGAATGGTTCAGCCGGCAACTGGCTGACGACATGCAAGCCGTTGCCATGGAGAAAATGTGGGCCCGCAGCGAGCCGTTCTGGATCAACGACCTGGAGCACAATCGGGAGTGGCCGCGTGCGGATGCCGCCTTGTTGGCAGGACTCCAGACGGTGGCCGGGTTTCCGCTGCGAAACGGGCGCCGCGTCATCGGTGGGGTCCTGTTCTACAGCCGGGAACGTCGCCCCGTGGATCGGGCGTTGCTCGACACCTTCGCCGTCCTCGGGAGCCAGGTGGGGCAGTTCATGCGGCAGAAACAAGCCGAGGAAGATCTCCGGCAACGCGAGGAGCTGTTCCGGTCGCTGATCGAGAACGCGATGGAGACCGTCAGTGTCATTGACTCACACGGCCGGATCCGGTACGGCAGCCCTGCCGTCGGGCGGGTGCTTGGCTACCGGCCCGCCGAGATTACCGGCCGCAACATCTTCGAGTTGGTGCATCCCGAGGATGTGCCATGGGTGTTGCGACTGTTCGAGCGCCAACCGCATGAGCCCGGTGCGTTGACAACCATTGAATACCGCATCCGGCACAAGGACGGCTCCTGGCGCATCCTGGAAGCCGTGGCCAAGAATTGCCTGAATGACCCGACAGTGACCGGGATCATCATCAACTCCCGCGACATCACGGAGCGCAAGGAGGCGGAGGAACAGATCCTGCGCTTCAACGACCTTCTTGCCGGTCGCATCGCGCGTCGGACCGCCGAGTTGAAGGCGGTGACGGCTGAGTTGCGGGGCGAGGTCAGCACCCGCAAAAACCTGGAGCGGGAATTGCTGGCCATCAGCGACGCCGAACAACGCCGCATTGGCCAGGACCTGCATGATGGGCTGAACCAATACCTGGCCAGCATTCATTATTTCTGTCACAGCCTTCATCGCAAACTACAGGCCCGGGCGGTACAGGAAGCCGAGGATGTGAAGCGGATCTGCGGTTTGCTGGACAAAGCCATGACCCAGACCCGGCAACTGGCGCGCGGACTGCACCCGGTGAAGTTGGACCAGCCCGACGGCTTGGCCAGCGCCTTGGCCGATCTGGCTGCGGCCACGACAGAGCTGTTCGACATCAATTGCCAGTTCGAGTGTGCCGGCCCGGTGCATCTGGCTGATTGCCAGAGCGCCACGCACCTTTACCGGATCGCACAGGAAGCCATTCACAACGCCATCAAACACGGCGCCGCCCGCCACATCGCCATCGCCTGCGCCCGCACGGCGGCAGGCGTCACGCTGACGGTGCGCAACGACGGCCAGAGCATCACCCGTTCCGTGCGGCAATCGCGCGGCATGGGGCTGGACACGATGAGTTGCCGGGCCAAAGCCATTGGCGCCGTCCTCACCATCCGACCGGCCAAGCCCCGTGGCACGCTGGTGACCTGCACCTTGCCGGCAACGGCCTTGCGGAAAGCGAGTCAATCCTATGAATCAAAAGACCAAGAGCGCGGCCACCAAGGCCGTCGGCAAAAAAAGCATTCTGTTGGTGGATGACCACCCCGTCGTCCGCGCCGGTGTAAAAAACACCCTCGAACACGGCGGGTTCGCGGTTTGTGGTGAACTCGATTCCCCTGACGGCGTCCTCAACGCCATCAAGGAACTGACGCCGGACTTGGTGTTGCTCGACATCTCGCTGGGCCAGGTGCATGGCGTCGAGCTGATCAAGCAGCTTTGTGATTTGTTTCCTGACCTGCCGATCCTGGTTCTCTCGATGCACGACGAAGCCACCTATGCGCCGCGCGCGATCCGGGCGGGGGCGCATGGGTATGTCAGTAAACAGGAAAAGCCAGACAAGCTCCTCGCCGCCATTCATCTGGTTCTTGGCGGCGGGGTCTATATCAGCGATTCGGTCGCCAAACGGATGCTCCAGACTCTCACTGTCACGCAAGGCGAGCCTTTGAGCCTGCCTTCGGAGATCCTCAGTGACCGTGAGCTCGAAATCTTTGAGCTGCTTGGCCGTGGGTTCGGTTCGCGTGAAATCGCCAACGCGCTCAAGGTCAGCTTCAAGACGGTCAACTCCCATCGCGAACACATCAAAGCCAAGCTCCACATCAAGAGCGGCCAGGAACTTGTCCGGCAAGCGATTCAATGGACGCAACTCGAGAATGAGGGAACCAAAAAGGTGGATGCCCAGTGAAACTACGGGGTGCCCAAGGGAAAAACACCGATTGAGGAAATGGCAAAATGGCGCTAGGTCAATCCATGAACGCAGCTGCCCGTGTCGCTGAGACAGCCTCCACCCCAAAACGCTCCAGTATCTTCCTCGTCGATGACCACGCGTTCGTCCGGGAAGGTCTGGCTCTCGTTTTGAACGGCGAATCCGACCTGGTCGTTACCGGTGAAGCGGCCACGGCCCGCGAGGCGCTGGACGCCATTATTTCGAGCAAGCCGGACATAGTCATGCTCGATCTTTCGTTGCGCGAAGGCGCCGGCCTCGAACTCATCAAGGACCTCCGGGCCCGTGATTTGCGGGTGCCGATCCTGGTGCTCTCGATGCATGATGAAGCCGTCTACGCGCGCCGCGCCCTTTGCGCCGGTGCCCAAGGCTACATCATGAAGACCATGCCGCTCGAACAGATCGTGCTGGCCCTGCGCCGCGTGTTACGTGGCGATATCTACCTCAGTGAACAAATGGCCACCTCGCTGGTCCAGCACCTCGCGCTGGGCGCGACCGACCCCAACACCTCGCCCACGGCTGTGCTCAATGACCGTGAACTCGAGGTGTTCCGTCTGATTGGCCAAGGTCAAGGCACCCGCGAAATTGCTCGCATGCTCACGCTGAGCCCCAAAACCATTGCCGCCTACCGCGAGAAAATCAAAAAGAAGCTCAACCTCAAAAGCGGCACCGCCCTCGTGCGCCAAGCCATTCAATGGACCCGCTCGCAAGCCAATCTCTGAACCTTCTGGGCCTCACGCCACGATGAGATCCTCGGGCAACGCCATCTTGCCATAGTCGAGTTTGATGACGCGGTCGGCGACATGGAAAAAGCGGTCATCATGGGTGATGACCAGGACCGTTTTCCCGCGCTGCTTCAATTCCGGCAACAGTTGCGTGTAGAAAACCTCCTTGAACTGCGGGTCTTGATCGGACGCCCATTCGTCAAAGACGTAGAACGGCCGGTCCTCCAGGTAAGCAGTCAGCAGCGCCAGCCGTTTGCGCTGTCCCTGCGAGAGCGCGGTCGTGGTCAGGCGATGGTTGACGACCTTGACCTTGTTGCTGAGCTGGAACTGGTGCAGGAACTGCCGGGCGCGTTCGTCCAGGCCGTTGCCGTTGAGTCCGACGAAGCTGTCGAACAAGTAGAAGTCGGCGAACACCGCCGAGAAAAGCTGCCGGCAATCATCTCGATTCGCATCCGTCACCAGTTGGCCGTTCCAGCGGATCTCGCCCGCTTCGGGTGGGTACAGGCCGGTCACGATCTTGGCGAGCGTTGATTTACCGCTGCCGTTGCCACCAACGATGAAGGTCAGTTGACCCGGCCGAAACGTCAGGTCAATCGGCCCGAGGGTGAAATGGCTGTCTTCATGGTCGTGCTGGTAAGCATGCGTGACGCCGATCAGTTCCAAACGCTCGAAGCCGGTCGGCTTGGCGGCCGGTGTGACCGGACAATTCTCGCCGCTGGCCGTCATCTCCACGCCGAGCGCCTCGATCTTGTTCAGCGCGATGCTGGCGCGCCAGAACACCCCGAAACTGTTGAGCAAACCCGCCAGCGGCCCCATCAGGTACAGCGTCGTCAACACGTACCCAAACAGCGCTTCCTGGCTGAAATGCGCGGTCCCGCGAAACAGGAACAGGATGACGCCGATGACCATCAAGAACAGGAACTGGCTCCAGTTCTGGGCCGTGATGAAGTTGTGCTCGGCCAAGACGTTATGCCGCGCATAGGTCTGCGCCGCGCTCTGGACGTGTTCGGCCAGGAAGACGCCGCGCCGTTCGCGATGCAGCTTCAATTCCTTGATTCCTTCCGTCAGCGCCCGGAAATGCCCGTACAACGCATC
>JBFZFE010000347.1:0-3129 GCA_041306525.1 Verrucomicrobiota bacterium
AGCGGTCTCCAGGCCGCGCGTGTCATATTTGTCCTCGGCCTTGTTCTGTTCATCGGAAGCATCAGCGTGCATGGCGCGCGCCGCGCCGGCGAGGTTTTCCAGGGCGCGGCTGAGTTCGGCGGTGATCTGGCGGATGATGCGGGTCTTGGAGATCATGATGTGGGGGCAGGATTGCCGAGCCGGGCGAGTTCCTCGAGTTCCTCCCAGCGCGCATAGAGGCGGGCGGCTTCGGCTCGGGCGGTTTGGAGTTCGGCGTTCAAGGTGGCGGCTTCGCGGGCGCGCGTGGTGTAGAAATCCGGGTCGCTCAAGGTGAGTTCGATGGCCGCCGCGCGCGTCTCGATGTCGAGGATCGCGGCTTCCATGCCGGCAAGTTCCTGCTGTTCCTTGTAGCTCAAGCGCCGGGCGCGCGCCGGTTTGGCTGTTGCCGGCTCGGTGGGTCGCGGCGGGTTGACCGGCGCAACGGTCCGGGCCCTCTCGCGGACCTGACGTTTTTCGAGGTAATAGGAATAGTTGCCGGGCTGGACCACCAGGTTGCCGCCGTCCTCGAACGCAATGATCTGGTCACAGATCCGGTCGAGGAAATAACGGTCGTGGCTGACGTCCAGGACGCTGCCCGCGAAATCGGCGAGCGCTTCCTCCAGCATCCGCAGGCTCGGCAGATCCAGGTCGTTGGTCGGCTCATCGAGCACCAACACATTGCCGCCGTGACGCAGCACCTTGGCGAGCATCAGCCGGGCGCGTTCCCCGCCGCTGAGACGGCTGACCGGCTCGCGCAGGCGTTCGTCGGGAAACAGAAACCGCTGCAAATAGGAGCGGGCACTGATGATCTCGTTGCCGAAGCGGACGGAGTCACTGGCCCCGGCAATCTCCGCCAACACCGTGTTGGCGCTGTTGAGCTGCATGCGGGCTTGGTCGATGTAATTGAAAACCACGCGTTTGCCGATGGTGACCTTGCCGGCATCGGGGGCGCGTTCGCCGAGACAGAGCTGCAGCAGCGTCGTTTTGCCGACGCCGTTGCGCCCGACGATGCCGGTGCACTGGCCGGGTTTGAGCGAGGCGGTCAGTCCGCGAAAGAGCCAGCGCTCCCCAAAACAGGCGCCCGCATTTTCGAGTTCGACGGCCGTGTTGCCCAACTCGGGCGGGGGCGGGATCAACAGGTCCATCACCCGTTCCTCCGGCGGCGCCTCCAGTCCTTGCACCTGGTAGAAGGCCTCCAGGCGATGATGCGATTTGGAGCGCTGGGCGCGCACGCCAGAGCGGACCCAATCCAGTTCGATGCGCAGGAAACGCTGACGGCGGCGCTCGGACTGTTCGGCAATCTGCTGGCGAATGGCTTTTGATTCCAAGTATTTGGTGTAGTTGCCGGGATGCGAAAACGCCCGGCCACCGTCCAGTTCGATGATCCGGGTGGCGATGCCGTCGAGGAAATAGCGGTCATGGGTGACGAAGATGACGGCGCCCGGGAACTTCTGGAGGAATTCCTCCAACCAACGGATCGACTCGGCATCGAGATGATTCGTGGGCTCGTCCAGCAGCAGCAGGTCCGGCTGGGCGGCGAGGGCGCGGCAGAGCGCGACGCGCCGTTTCTCGCCGCCCGAGAGCGGGCCGACAAGTGCATCGAGCGGTGGCGCCGACAGGGCGGTGACAGTTGCCTGGATGCGGGTCTCCAGGTTCCAGCCGTCGGCTTGCTCGATGTTGTGGAGCAATTCAGCGTGCTCGGCGGCGCTGCCTTGACCGCCTTCATAGCGCGCCAGCCAGTTCATCAGGTCGGCGGCGCCGGCTTCGATGTTTTGGCGAACCGTTTGGTCGCCGCGCAGCTCGAATTCTTGGGGGAGGTAACCGATGCGCAAGCCGCGGCGCCGCGAGATTTCGCCGTCATCGGCCTGGAGTTCGCCCGCCAAGATCTTGAGCAGACTGGTTTTGCCACAGCCGTTGCGACCAACGAGCCCGACCTTCTCGCCAGGGGCGACCGTCAAGGTGACACCCGTCAAGAGACGCTGCCAGTCGTAGGCGAGCGTCAGTTCGTTGGCGGAAAGCAGGGCCGGTGCGGTGGAAGCCATCGCCCTTCTATACGCCGGGTGAGGCGGCGAATCGAGTGCGGAGGTTATTTCGTCGCGTCCATTGCCCGCGAAGGCCAAGCACGCTATCTTGGGACCTCGTGAATGCCGCCAAACAGCCAGAACAGCAGGCCAAGACCAATGCTTGGAAAGAAGTCGTTGCCAAGTACCAGACCCCCTCGCGCGGGCGCAGCGCCTGGCAGCTGGTCAATACACTGGGTTCCTACATTGCCGTCTGGGCGTTGATGTACTGGAGTCTGGCGATCTCGTACTGGTTGACGGTGCCGCTGGTGATTGTCGCGGGCGGGCTGATGGTGCGGGCCTTCATCATTTTCCACGATTGCGGGCATGGCTCGTTTTATCGGTCGCGAAAAGCCAATGATTTCTGGGGCATGATCACGGGCGTGCTGACGTTCTCGCCCTATTATCTCTGGCGCTGGGAACATGCCATTCACCACGCCTCCTCGGGCGACCTCGACCGGCGCGGGACCGGCGATGTCTGGACGTTGACGGTTCAGGAATACCTTCAGGCGTCGCGCTGGGAGAAATTCTCCTACCGGCTGGCGCGCAATCCGATCGTACTCTTCGGCATTGCGCCGTTGGTGCTGTTTCTGGTCATTCATCGTTTGCCGGCCAAGAAAGCCGGCAAACGCGAGAACCGGTCGGTGCTTTACACCAATCTCGGCATCCTGCTCATCGGGGCCGCGTTGAGCCTGCTGTTCGGGCTCAAGACCTATCTGGTCCTGCAAATCGCCGTGATGGCCATCGCCGGCTCGGCGGGCGTGTGGATGTTTTACATTCAACATCAGTTCGAAGGCGTGTACTGGGAACGCGGCAAGGACTGGGATTATGCGACAGCGGCCTTGCAGGGGAGTTCATTTTACCGGCTGCCCAAGATCCTGCAGTGGTTCACGGGCAACATCGGGTTTCATCACATCCACCATCTCAGCCCCGCCATCCCCAACTACCGGCTGGAGAAGGCGCACGAAGCCGAGCCGCTCTTCCAGACGGTCAAACCGGTCACCTTGCTCAGCAGCTTGAAGTCGTTCACTTTTCGTCTCTGGGACGAACA
>JBFZFE010000348.1:0-6223 GCA_041306525.1 Verrucomicrobiota bacterium
TGCTGACGGCATAAGACAGAACCCAGAGCGCCGCGTAGCGCAAGGTTTGCCGTGCGAGCGTGGCGGTATGGACATCCATTTCACCGAAAACAAACAGTTTATGACCAAAGAAGGCTACGACGGCCCCAGTCGTTCTAGCTAGGAACTGAGCCACCACGATGCCAAGGCCAGGGAAGCAGAGGGTGAACACAGCGAGATCGACGAGCCAGGCCACTCCGCCGGTTAGCAGATAACGAAAGATCTGGAGCGATCTGACGCCCAAATCATGCTTCACGCGGAGCATCCTGCAATAAAGCAGGTAGGGCCTGACGCTGTGAGCAGGTGCATCCGCGAAGAGACTCCGACCGCGAAATGCGCGGCACTTAGACCTCTCACTTAAATACCCACAGTCTATATGCAAGGTAATTGATGAAGGTCAGTACGACAGTGGCGCACACCTGGCTGATCCATACATTGACGTCCAAGCGCATCAGCAACTCGAGGAGGGCAAGATTGGCCGCCATCTGCGCGCCCAGCGCGGCGACGAACTTGATGATGGTGGCCTGGACGCTGCCGGTGGGAGCGAAAACCTTATAGTGGGACATGAGATATCGCGTGACGGCTCCTGCCAAGAAGCCCGCCCCGCTGGCGAACAGGGCACTTGTACCCAGCCTAAGCAGCAGCCCCATTAGGGTGTAATGCACGGCGACGGCAAGAAACCCGGTCAGGATATGCAAGGTGAAACCGCGCGCCCAGTCAAGCAGGGTCGAAGGGTAGCGGGGTGGGTGGCGCACCGCGGGTGAAAGAGCGTCGGTCATGGCGTCCAGAGCAGGATCAGTGGGCATGCCGGAACAACCCGTGCCGGAAAAGGCCGAGCCGATGGGAGAGCCCAAGGACTGAGATCCCAATTACCGCTAAACCGTAGCGGACGGAGCGGGCAAAGTTAATAGAGCTGGCGTCCGGAAAATACTTAGCGGGCACGGAAATCTCGCCTAGCTTGTATCCGGACAGGATTACCTGGGCTAGGAATTCGTTGTCGAACTGAAAATCATCGGAGTTGCCTCGCCACGGGATGGCCCCCAGCAACTCCCGGGAAAATGCGCGGTACCCCGTATGATATTCCGACAGCTTCGCGCCCAGCGCGATATTCTGGAATGCGGTCAGAATCCGGTTCGCCAAGTACTTCCACCAAGGCATTCCGCCCTTCAACGCGCCGCCGCCGAGGATGCGCGAGCCGATCACCATGTCATAGACCCCGGACGAAATCATGGCGGCCATCGCTGTCACCAATCGCGGCTCGTACTGATAGTCGGGGTGGAGCATGACGATGATATCCGCGCCTTGCTCAAGGGCGTCGGTGTAGCAGGTCTTTTGATTGCCTCCATAGCCAATGTTGCGCGGGTGGAGTTTAACGCGCAGGCCCAAATCCCGCGCGATAGTGACTGTGTCGTCGTCGCTGGCGTCATCCACCAGCAAGACATCATCGACCACGTCGTGGGGGATGGCCTCCCAGGTGGCTTGCAGTGTCTTCCCCGCGCGATAGGCGGGCATGACAATTATGACGGTCTTGTTATTGATCATACAAACAGATTCCCCCTGTAAATTTTCCTGCATCCGATCCGCAGGTTTGGGTGGGCGTATGGTGCCACCCATCAGCAAGATCAAAAGGTTGAGTATTGGACTATGGTCCGGTTCATGCGACAGGCACTCACGATCACAGAAAAATTTACAGGAGCAAGTGTCTCCTTCGCCATCCGTATAAAAAAATAAAAAAACAGGCAAAAAAGCTGATTAAGATGCTGAGTTGATCCCAGCCGTCTTGTTGAAAATCTAGTGAAATAGTGTGTGCGCCTGCAGTTAAGGGTAAAGTTAGCAGTCCCTCTTCAGTGCGACTTATCTTAATGATTTCGTTGTCTAAGTGAACTGCCCATTTCGGCGACCACGCTACAGCAATGGTCGCATTACACGAAGCAGTCGTTTCCACAGAAATACGTAGATGCTCAGGATCGGAGTTTATAAGCTTGGCTTGTGACGGGCACTCCGTGGCCAAGAGGGAGGCCGGATTTGGTTGTCCGACCCGGGGCAAAATAACCAAAATTGCCATTGGCGGGCTCTGCCAAACAAGGTTGAATCGCGGTGAAGCAAGCAGCATGGATGCCTTCGCCTGGTTCACCAAAACTATGTGAGTAACACCATAGCTACTTAATTTGTCGGCAACTTGATCGGGCGGCTGCTTCGTCATGGAATCAGGCGCATATGCTGGAGTTGGCGTTGAAGAGGATTCGACATTAAACACATTCAACGTATTTCTACCTGATTGCCATGCCATCCAAAAATCAGGATGACTCATACCAACGACGCGAATTTCATCGGGAAAGTCACGTTGCATCGCGTAGCGGGCACCGTCAGGCACAAGCTTCCTTAGTTCAGCAGCCGCCGCGAGAGCGACAGGCGTGGGCGTCACAGCACGTATTGCAGGACGAAGCTTGTCAACGGTAATGATTACGAACACAGTAGCAAGTCCCACCGCTAAAAAATTCTTGAACTTGCCTGCTGGGCGAGTAACTGTGGTGATGAGCGCTGCAAGTGGAAATACCGCGAGTAAACCCGCCAAGCCGAGACCTCGGTTTGGAATCTGCTGGCTGATCACGTTTTCTGGCGCAAGAAAGGTAAATACTTCACCCAGACCCAGAAAGGCGAATGGGGCTAGAACCAGAGTAAAGGCTAAATAGCGTCCGCATACCACACGCCATAAACCATAAATTAGGCCAACTGCAACGAAAAAAGATACACTGCGCTGAAATAGGATATGTCCATTCCATATATCCGAAAGACGATGCAAAAATGGCGTATGGCCCCAACCCGTTAGAATCCCCCGCAGGTCGTAGTGAACCACAATAGGGATTACGATCCAGGCGGATACAGCTAAAGCCACTATAGCGGACCATCCTATCCAGCCTGATAATTGCAAAGTTGACTTCACATTCAATGGTGCTGTGTCTATATCTGTATCATCGCAATATTTGTCCAGCCTAGAAAAGAACCCACGGG
Source organism: Verrucomicrobiota bacterium (assembly GCA_041306525.1). Taxonomy (GTDB): domain Bacteria; phylum Verrucomicrobiota; class Verrucomicrobiia; order Palsa-1439; family Palsa-1439; genus JBFZFE01. The sequence goes on from JBFZFE010000348.1 coordinate 3,031, forward strand.
ACTTTAGCCCAGTAATCCATGAAGTTATTTTTCCATCTATAAGCATCAATACAAGCAATATAAGCACCAGCGTGGTAGCCAAAATGAGGGAAATACCGTGTGTTGCTACGAGCAAAGCAAATAGGACACCAGCCAGCAGCGCCCGATATGTCGACGGTTCATGTATGAGGTGTAATAGAGCGCCAATAGCAAAACAAAGGGCGACTGCTCCAGCCAGATTAACAGTAAGCCCAATACCGAATAGTCCGTTTAAACCAAAGCCTCCAAAGGGGCTGTTGACGAGCAGTGAAAGAATTGCTGCTATACTTGAAGCCTGTCGTGAAAGCCCAAACGCCCTTGCCAGGTACCCGACGGATAAAGGCAGAGCGGCAAACAGTAGAACAATTACGACTTTAAAAGCAGTAAGGGTAGAAAATGCTCCAAAAGACAGCCCTTGTACAAGGGCAACAGCCCAAGTGAATATGGGACCTATAAAAAGATGTTGCTGGTACCCTAACGCAAATGAGGGTTGCCAACCGTCAAGTCTCCCGTTGAGCACAAATCGATGAATTCCGTATTCAGCGCGAATCAAATGGGCGATAGTATCGTCTCCAACTGGAGGGCCATCAGACCAAATACCCCAAATTAACCATACGGCAACAACGACCGCCAAGACGTAACCGAATATTTCTTCTGTATTACCCCCCATTGAAATTTGGCCAGATCTGTTCTGAATGATGCAAAAAACCATCTATCTTCGCCTTTATTGTTAAATTACCGTTTCTGTGCATGGTCAATCCAGGGGAAGGCAAGGCGCCGGCCATCTAGGTAGGACTGAAGGGCGGCCCTTAGCCCAGAGCGGACACGAAATGCTTCCGTCAACTATGGCCCCATGGAGGAAGGGCTCGAACTCGCTGGTCCGAAGCGCGCTGATCGGAACAAGGCATCACCTCTCTCGGGCGGAGGTGAGCAATTCGGTTTGATCGGGACGGCGCGCATCCTCAGTTTCCCTGTTATTGTCTTTCATCAACCAGGATTGCGGCCTCCCGGGTCCAACGGTTGTCCGGAACCACCTCGATGAGTTTTGTGTATAGCTGTTTAGCGGTCTCCCGGTCGCCCCCTTGCAGGTCAATCTCAATGAGCCGATAGACGGACTCGGGATACCAGTAACTTTCAATGAAGTCCGCCTTCAAGCTGGCGTACCTGACCCTGGCTGCATCGGGCTGGCCGGTAAGTTGCAGACTGCGCGCGGCCCAGAAGAGCGCCTCGGATCGCGACGCGGGGCTCCGGCGCCCGCTGAACGCCTGGTCGAACAGGGCGGCCGCCCCTGCGTGGTCTCCCTGATTGAAACGCAGGTGGCCTCGCTGATACACGCGCTCGGGATCGGTCCACCAAGCCAACAGAACGAGAAGCCCGCAGAGCGCCAAAAAGGCGGAGAACCGCCTGGGGCGAATCAAGAGGGCGAGCTTTTCACCTGGCGGATTTAGTGGAGAACGGGGCACGAGGCCCCCAACCAGGAGGATGGCACCGGACAGGGTGAAGGCGGCGCCTAGCCAGTTTCCCCAGCTCCAGCCATACACAAGTTCTACGGTGGTGCCGCGCGGATAGATCAACATGAAGGATGGGTCGGTCAGATAGACTTGCTCGCCACCGGTGCTCGACCAGCGCGGATGGTAGCTCATACGGATCAGGTGTGGCTGGCCTGGTTGGTCGGTCTTGAAAACCAGTCGCTCCCGGGAGAAGGTCAGGATTTCGACCCGAGGGGGATCCGCCGTGGCTGTAGGCGCCGGCAACCCTTCTCCCATCGTTAGGTAGACCTGGCGCTCATGGTAGGGATGGTCCAGCAGGAAGCGGCGAAAGGCTTGTCTGAGCCAATCCTTGCGATCCACGGCGACGATCGGGGTGGCGAGCGTCTCGACCAATTGGGTGCGCAAATCCATGAGCTCATAGGTCTGCAAGGGTCCATGCTCCGCGACCAGCCGGAATCTTGGATCGGCGCCAAACAACGCCTTCTTCTCCGGGGAGCGCAGCAGGATGCGGTTGGCGTAGAGTTCGTTGAGATGGCCCACGGCATCGTCGATGGATCGCGCCGAAGAGGGGTAACGCGACAGCGGCGAGGATGGGCGCTCGGAGATCTCGGCCTGGAGTTGATAGATGAAGGGCCCGGTGATCGCCGACTCCATATAGAGCCCCTCCAAGGTCGGGCGCGAGCCGAAGAGGGGCAAGGCCTCGAGGGTGCGGGTCGATCCCAGATCGTTGTTGGCCGGGTCGTGTTCGAAAACGAGGCGCGGACCTGCCAATGGACCGGCATTGGCTATCGCCGCGGCCTGGTAATGCGGCCACATCGGCTTGCCTTCGTACCCCGACAGATTCCAGCGGCTCCACCCCTCGATCTGACCGAGGCGTGGCTCCCACCAGGCGGCCGCTGCCATGACCAGGGCGATGGCCAGCGGCAGGGCGGCGACGCGCAGCCAGCGTCGCAGTGCCCAGCCCAAGGCGGCCCCGCTGGCGGTGGCCAGCGCCCATTGCGCATAGGGAAAAAAGCGCAAATCCGCCAATCCCATTCGTCCCGCGGCGACGAAGCCGAGTAGCCCGAGCAGGACAATCCCGACCAGAAAGGCGATGCCATAGGGCCACAAACGCGATGGCCGCGCGAGCAGCAGCACGAGGGGGACCCAGCCCAGCGCCAGCGGCCAGAGGCTGGCAGGCCATAGAATTTCCCAGTTACCGATCGCGGTGGTGGAATCGTTCGGGATCGTCCACGGCAGGTTCTCCACCAGGGGGATGAGCCAGAATCCGATTAGCAGGAAGGCCAACAGATGAACTTGAAGGATGATGCGCAGGTGCCGCCAAACATCGCGTGACAGGAGCAGATACAGAAAGGCGCCGAAGCCCGCGACCAGGAGCGCATAGCCGTGGGACAGGGCGACGAGGGCCTCCAGCAGCGCGGCAAGGACCCACCAGCGGCCTCCCTTCCGCAGGGCGAGGGCCAGGAGGCCCCAGAATAGGACAGCGAACAGGAAGCCCCAGCTATAGGCGAACTCACCCGCTAGTTGGGCAAGGATGTTGCCGCCCCAGATTGAGGTGGCGGTTCCGAGGATGAAGCCGGCCGCCCCCGTCGCCGCCAACAGCCGCAGCGGCACCCGCCAGCCCCAGATCCAGCCCAGGGCATAGGTGGCCGCGGGGAGCAGGAAGGCTGGCAGCATGCTCACCA
>JBFZFE010000349.1:0-3931 GCA_041306525.1 Verrucomicrobiota bacterium
ACCGGCATTCTATGACGCCCAGAAGATGCTCGACGCACTCAAGCCCGATCTCGTCAGCATCACCACGGGTGGTTACGAATACGGCAGCGATCATTTTGAGCCGACGATGCAGGCACTCGAAGCCGGTTGCCATGTGCTGGGCGAGAAACCGATCAGCAACGACATCGCCCAGGCCGAACAGATGGTCGCCAAGGCCCGTGAGAAGGGCGTCTGTTACGGCATCAACCTCAATCACCGCTTCACACCCGCCGCACGGGTGGCGAAACGTTGGGTCAGCGAAGGTCGCCTCGGCCATCTCCTGTTCATCAACATGGCGATGTGGATCAAGAACCCCGCGGAATCTTCCCCTTATTTCCAGATCAAGGCGCTCCACCCGCACACCATCGACGTGATGCGCTACTTCTGCGGCGACATCGAAGCGGTCCAATGCTTCGCGCTCAAGGCGCCCGGCCGCAAGATCTGGAGCACCGCCCATTTCAACATGCGCTTCAAGAACGGCGTCGTTGGCGGCCTGACCGGCAGCTACGACATCGAACGCGGTCACCCGATGGAGCGTTGCGAGGTGGCCGGCGTCGGCGGTCGTTTCGTCCTCGACGACATGTGGCGCGAAGCCACCCTCTACCCCGCCGGCAACCTGGAAAAGACCGTGTTCACCAATCCCGTCTTCGGCGGCTTCCGCGATTTCGAGGACACCTTCCGCGACCGCATCCACACCTTCCTCGACGAAGTCACTCGCGGCGTGAAGCCCGCCGAAATTGACGGTTCGGGAGCCGATGGTCTCGCCGCCAAAAAAGTCCTCCAAGCTGCCATCGAGTCGTTGGAAAACGAAACGGTCGTGCGCGTTGGTTGAGGCCACCAGCCAAGCTGCATGAACATCGCCGACCTGCCGCCAGTTCACGTCATCAGCCTGCGGCGTTGCACACAGCGACGCGCGCTATTGACAGAGCATTTCGCCAAGCTCGGGCTCCCGTTCTCGTTCCTCGACGCCATTGACGGGGCGGCCTTGCCGGGCGCAATGGTGCTGAAATGGTATGACCCGACGGAGTTTCAGCGCGTGACGACCGACCGCGGCCCGCTGACGGCGGGTGAACTGGGTTGCGCCCTCTCGCACCTGCTCGCCTGGCAGCGGATTGCCACAGCAGACGCGCCGGGGGGATTTGTGTTTGAAGACGACGCGGTGATGCAGCCGACCGGCTCGGTGCACACACGGTGGAAGTGGCGCGGCTGACGCGGCCCGGCGAGGTTGTGCTGCTGCATTGCACGGCCCACCACATCTGGCCGCGCCAACGCCGCCAGCTACCCGGCCGCGCGCATCGCATCGCCTTCACCCTGGATGACACGATGTTGGCGAGCGCCTATTACCTGACGCGGGAAGGCGCGGCGCTCATGGTGGCGCGGTGGGAAGCCGAAGGCATCACGTTCATGATGGACCACTGGTACATGCGCAAGAATGACCGCCCCAGCTGGGCCGGCACCCTCCCCGTCCTGGTGCTCAAGCCCGACTTGTTCACCCAGCGCCTCGATGTGCCGTCCGAGATTGTCACGCTGGGTCGTTCGGGCGATTCGGGCTCGCTCTGGGCCGCATCAAAAGCCGTGCCGCCGCCCTTCGACTGGAAACGTCCCTTGCGCAAGGGACTCAAGAAGCTGCGCCGCCAAGTCCGCACCTGGGCGACTAAACCCCAGTTGCTTTCCGCACCGCCGCTGCGATCCGTGACCAGCGCGGTGACAGCGACCCCGCCTGTCCGTTCTTCAACGTTGCATTCTCCCGACGCACGCTGTGGCTGATGCCGCAGTAGTGGTGGCACTTCTTCATCCGCTTGCGCGTGGCGGCGCTCTCCGTCTGCCAGAACCGCCGCAAATCGCCGAACTGGCGCAACGGCATGTGCGGGAAGCCGGTGCTGAAGCAGAGCCGGGCATTGCCGTGGAGGTCCACCATGATGTTGCGTTCGTAGGTATTGCAGATGTGTTCGTCGGTATGCCCGCCAGCCCAGCCGTCTTGCGCCCGATCATGCCGCGCGATGGAACGGAAATACATCTGCACCTGTTCCAGCCAGAGCGGACTGAGGTTGAGCCGGTACTTGGCATCGCAGGCGCGAATGACGGTTGCCAACGCGGCGGGATCGCGCACGTAGTTGGCGGCAAAGAACTCATCGTTCACCGCCCCGCCAAACGTCGGTTGGATGAAATTGAGCTTGAGCTTGTCGGCTTGGAGGTCGTTCAGGACGAAGTCGTAGAAGCCGTCGAGCTGCCGGTAATTCTGCTCGAAGATCAACCCCATCACGAAGATCTTGGTCGTGCAGCCGGTAACGCGCGCACGTGCCTCGACCAACAGGCGCAGGGCATTGGTGGCAAGCTTGAAGGCGCCTTTGACGCCGCGAGTCTCGTCGTGCAACGACTCGATCTGGCTGTTGAGCGAAACCGAAATCTCGCTCGGCCCCTCGCGGATCAACCGGTCAGCCATCGCGGCATCGCGCACGCGGGTGCCGTTGATGACCGACAGGCAACGGAGCCCGCGCTTGCGACATTCCGTGGTGATCGAGAAATATTCGTCGAGGTCGAGCATGCTCTCACCGCCGCAAATCACCACCGCCGCGCCCGGCGACATCTCGGCAAACTCTGTCAGAACCTCCTGCTTTCGTGACCACGACAGGTAGTTCGGTTTGTCGTCGTCATCCTGGTGCCAATACACGCAATGCTGGCAACGCAGGTTGCAGCGCTGATTCAGCGTCAGAAACAGAAACTGCGGCGGCGCAAGCCGGCTCATGAAGGTTCCAAGGCGGCGATACGACGCATGATTTCCTGGCCGATGGCCAGGTAAAGGGCTTTGAGTTCTTCCCCGCGGAGTTCCTCCATGTTGGCCGGCAACGGGTACTTGAACGGCTCGCCAAAGGTAATCGCAAGCTTACCGGGGCGCGGAGCGCTCGTGCCGCGCGGCATCGCTTTCTCGGCGCCGAAGATGCGCATCGGGACAATCGTCGCCTTCGACTTGGCGACGATCATGCCGATGCCGGCCCGCGGTTCCTGCAACTGGCCATCCTGGCTGCGCGTGCCTTCCGGGAACATCAGCACCGCTTTTCCTTCGTCCAACATCCGCAGCACCGCCCGCAACGCGCCGAGATCGCCCCGGTCACGGCTGATCGGCACGCAATTCCAGCTCCGCAAGATCCAATTGGCAATCGGATGACGGAACAACGTGTCGCGGGCCATGAAGAACGCCTCGCGCCGGCAGGCCGCGCCATACAACGGCGGGTCAATGAAGCTGACGTGGTTGCCAGCCAGGATGACGCCGCCTTCCTGCGGCAGACGTTCCCGGTGGTTGATCCGGCCGCGGTGATAGAGGCGGAAGTAGAGCCGGTAAATTCCCCGGCAGAATCGATACCACAACGTGCCTTGGCTCCGGCTCATGGGACAGTTGTCGCCCCGCGGCGCGGATGACGCTGCTGCTGGGCGATGTGATCAAGGATGATCTGGACCGTCTGTTCGGCTGTGTTCTGCGAGTTGTCCACGACCGTCGCCCCGAGCGCGATTTGCAGCGGCGCCACGGCCCGTGAAGAATCGAGCTTGTCGCGTTGTGCCAGCGCCGCCGCCACGCCCTCGGTCGTCGTGGCGACCTGCATGGCGGTGAAATCCTTCTGCCGGCGTTTGGCCCGCTCGGCGGCGTTGGCGTCGATGTAAAACTTGTGCGGCGTATCCGGGAACACGACCGAGCCGATATCACGGCCTTCCATCACCAGGCTGCCAAACCGGGTCAGCGCCCGCTGTTGGTCCACCAACACGCGGCGAACTTCCGGCATCGCGGCAACCAGGCTCACCTTTTCCGCCACGCGCGGCTCGCGGATCGCATGGGCGGGAAAAACGCCGTCCACCAACATGCGCGCCTCGCCCTCGACCACTTCGAAGTCGATCTTCAACCGATGCAGCAACGCGACCA
>JBFZFE010000350.1:0-5262 GCA_041306525.1 Verrucomicrobiota bacterium
CCGCCGGGATGTCGCGCAACGCCTGCTCCAAAATCTTGATCGACTCGCGCATCTCCAGCACGCGAATCATGTAGCGATCGTAGGTGTCGCCCACCTCGCCGAGCGGGACGCGGAAATCGAGCTTCCCGTAGACGCCGTACGCATCCACCTTGCGGATGTCGTACTCGACGCCGCTGGCCCGCGCCATCGGGCCGGTAATGCTGGCGTCAATGGCCAACTCGCGCGGCAGGATGCCGACCCGCTGGGTGCGGGCCATCACCACTTCGTTGCCGGTCAGCAGTTTCTCGAACTCGTCGAGAAACGCCGGGAACTTGGCGACGATCTCACGCGCCATCGCGAGGGTCTGTTCGTTAAGATCGACGCGCACGCCGCCGAAGCGCATGTAATTGCACATCATCCGCGCGCCGCTGACGGTCTCGTAGAAATCCAAAATCTTCTCGCGTTCGCGGAACGCGTAGAGCAACGGCGTCCCCCACGCCCCCAAGTCCTGGAGCATGAAGCCGACGACCGACGCGTGATTGAGCAGACGCGTCAGTTCCGTCACGATCACGCGGATATACTCGGCGCGTTCGGGCACCTTGATACCGGCCATCTTCTCGATGGTGTGACAGTAGGCCCAGTTGTTGGCCATCGAGTTGAAGTAATCCAGCCGGTCGGTGTACGGGATCGAGCCGAGGTAAACCATCCGCTCGGCCAACTGCTCGTGGTTGCGATGCAGATAGCCCATGAACGGCTTGAGCTTGACCACCGTCTCGCCATCGAGCACCACGTCCATGCGGAACACGCCGTGCGTGCTCGGGTGTTGCGGCCCGATGGAGATCTCCAGCGTCTGGGTCTCGATGATGCCGGCGGGCTTGGTCACTTCTTGCCCTCCAACACGCTGGGCGGCACCACGCCGCCTTCCTGCTTGGCCCGCGCCAACGTCTCGCCATGCGGCGTCGGTTCCCACTCGTAATCCATCGGCGGGACGTAATCCCTGCGCATCGGGTGATCGACGAACCCGTCCCACATCAGGATGCGGCGCAGATCGGGATGGCCCTCGAACTTTACGCCGTACAGATCGAACGCCTCGCGTTCCTGGTACTCGCAGCCGCGCCAGACCACCGTCAGCGACGGCACATAACACTGGCTCAACTCACGCGGCGCGCGGACCTTCAACACCACCGGCCCGTGCTTGAGCGCCACCGAGTACAAATGATAGACAATCTCGATGTGCCCCTGCTTGAGATAATCCACGGCCGTCACGCACGAGCAGGAATCCAACAGCAACGTGACGTCGTGCTTGAGGAACTGCGCCACGGCCAGCGCGTTCTCGCGGTCCACCAGCAATGCCGGTTGGGCTGCCGCAGGCGTGGACGGTACAATCTCCAGCTTGGCTCCCGGCACGGTCGCCAATACCAGCTCGCGCAGTTGTTCGATGGCGGGAATCACGGTTTCTTCAAGACCTCCGCAATCGTCACATCGGGATGTTCCTTGGGCGGCTGCCACAACTCGCGGTTGGCGGTCGGCACCAGGTCATGCGCGCCCTGCTCGGGAATCGGGAACTCCGCCGGCAGCGCCTTGTCGTAGCCGGGCACGTCGGTGAACTTCTGCCCGGTGATCTTCTCCTGCAACGTCATGATCGCATGGATCAACGCCTCGGGACGCGGCGGGCAGCCGGGAATATGCACGTCCACGGGAACGAATCGGTCCACGCCCTTGAGCACGTTGTAACCGTCCTTGAACGGCCCGCCCGAGATGGCGCACGCGCCCATGGCGATGACGTATTTCGGCTCGGGCATCTGGTTGTAGAGCCGCACCACCTGCGGGGCCATCTTCTTGGTGACCGTCCCGGCCACGATCATCAAATCGGCTTGCCGGGGCGTGGCGCGAAACACTTCCGCGCCGAACCGGGCCAGGTCATACCGGGCCGCCGCCGCGGCGATCATCTCGATCGCGCAACAGGCCAGCCCGAATTGCAGCGGCCAGATCGACGACCGGCGTCCCCAGTTGTACAGCCACTCGACGGGCACAACGAATACGCCCTGCTTCTGCAACTCGCTCTTGAGGCCTTCATCCACGGGACCACTCATTTCCACTCCAATGCCCCCTTGGCCCACGCGTAAACAAGTCCCTCCACCAGCAGCAGCACGAACACCATCATTGCGATGAACGAGCCGAAGCCCAGCCCCGCGAAGGCCACCGCCCACGGATAGAGGAAGATGGTTTCGACCGCGAAGATCACGTACACCAGCGCATACAGATAGTAACCCGCCCGGAACTGCACCCAGGCATCGCCCTTGGCCTGCAACCCGCACTCGTAGGTGTCGTTCTTGATTTGCGACGGCTTGCGCGGCGCCAGGATGCGTGCCAACACCAGCGGCGCAATCGGAAACGCCACCGCCACCGCCAAAAAGACAGCCACGAACAGATACTGCGTTGTGTAGTTATCGGTCATCGTGCCCTCGTCCCGAGAAAAGAGCCGCGCTTACCTAACAACCCCCCTTCCGGATGTCAAGGTTCCGCCCCCCCGTTCCGCCCCCCCCGTTGCCCCGGGCAAACCCCGGATTGTCTCACCACCAAGTCACCAAGAACACCAAGCGCAGACGCAATATGGGAGCCGCCTCCCCTTGGTGCCTCCGTGACTTGGTGTTCCCTCGTTCCCAAAGTCCCTTTGGGAACGCACCGTCCCCGGCAATTCCGTTGCCCCGGGCAAACCCCGGATTGCCTCACCACCAAGTCGCCAAGAACACCAAGCGAAGACGCAATATGGAAGCCGCCTCCCCTTGGTACCTCCGTGACTTGGTGGTAAACCCTTCCGCTCCCCATCGAGTTCAAGGGCGCGGCCCAGCCCAAACACCACGGGCAGCGTCGCCCCGCGATGCCTTGACGCTTGGCCTGCCGCGTCACGGGACCGGCAGGTTGATGACGCTGGCTTTGCGGAGTTTGTCGTAACGTTCGTTGCCGAGATAGGTCTGCAAGGTCTGGGCGGCTTGTTGCCCGACGGTCCGATAATCATAGGAGGCGCCGCTCTTTTGCGCGGTGCTCACGGCCTGCCGGTATTGCCGTTGAACATCGTACACATAATCGGCATCCGCCTTGGAAAGCTGCCACGCGGCGGCGAACTTGATCATCTGCTTGTACTGGTAGTCTTGCTGCTTCTGGTACTCCAGCCAGCCTTGGGTTCCCAAGACGCGCTGGTACTCAGCATCGCGCGCGGCTTGAGCGGCTTGCATGTCCCTGGCATAGGTATCGCTCTTCACCCCGGTGCGCTGGCGTTCCATCATCTCGGCGTTGAATTGGGCCAGTTGCACATCGGCACGGCTTAACTGGCTGAACTGGTTTTCGTTGAGCCCCAAGTCGCGCAAGGCCCAACGCACTGAGCCACTCGTGTCGCCAAAATTGGCGGCGTAGTACTGGGCATGGCGGTCGGGGCCGAGGAGATCACGAAGACGCTGTTCCTGTTCCTTCAAGGCCAGGCGCATCTGCTCGGTGTTGTCGGCCTGGTCGATTTCACCGGCCATGAGCCGCTGGGAAATCTCCAAGGTCCGCGTCTCGTGTTCCTTCTGGAGCGCATACCAGCTGTCGAACTCCTCAGCCGAAAGGTTCACCCGCATCACGCGATCAACGTAATTCTGCTTGTCCCACTGCCGGAACGCCTCCTCCCCCAGTGCCGTGCGAATCAACTGATCGCGCTCGACATTGGCCCCGTAAAACAGGGCCGCACGGGAATCGGGATCAGCTTCGCCCCGCGCGATCTTGGCCGCCAGCTCGCGCTGACGTTCGCGACGTTGGGCGCCAGCTTGCGCAGCAATGAAATCAGCGATCTGCATCTCGCTCGCACCGGCTCGTCGCAACGCCGTGACCAGGCCCTGGGCTGTCGTCACATCGGCCGGTGCATCTGCCTTCGGCCCCGAGCCGGTAACCATTCCTGCCGGTGAAGACTCCCGGTAATTGGTGGCAGGAGCCGAACTGCGCGACGATTCACCGCGCCCGGCGCTCGAAGGGCGCTCCACCGGCGCAATCTCCGATGGATTGGGGAGAAGAGCGACGGTCACGCCGATGCCCAAGATGATTCCCACCAACCCTCCGCCCACGATTCCTAATGCTACTTTGTCCATGTCATTTCTCCGCGGACACACAAAATCAACACCAGACGGGGCCTGGCGTTTCACACCTTGTTATGCGTCACCGACCGCGTGACGCGTCAACTGCCCACTGCGTCACTGACAGGACGGGCCCATGCGCAGCCTACTTTTTCTTGCCGATGGGCTGCTTGGCGATCATGGCCTGCTTCTTCCGCTGGTTGGCTTGGTCGACTTTGGCCTGTTTTTGGGAGGCCTGCTTGTTGTTGGCTTTCGGGGATCTGTCACCCATGGTCCGTGTTCTTTCCGTTTACCGTGTTGTTCTGGTTCGATCGCTTCGCCACCATACACGTAATCCGGCGGTAACCCAGTTGTTTCCCCCGCAGCTCAGGCCGCTTTCCTGCGTTGACGTCGGGCAGCGGCAACGGCCGGTAAGCTGCGCAAAGCCAGCCAGTCCACGGCGTGCGGCCAGAGTTCGCGTTGGGCGCGGGATCCGACGGCCATGCCAATGTGACCGGCTTGGGCCTTGATGATGCGCTTGTCGGTCGAACCGACAAGGTCATTAAAGGTGTGGTTCGTTGGGGCCGGGATGGTGTCATCAGCAAGTTGGCCGACCTGAAGCCCACGAGCCGGTAGATGTTGTCGTAGGTGTAGGCCTCGGAGTTGCCGGGTTCAAGCGCACAGCGGAAAGCGGCAAGGGGTAAGGACTGCCCGACGGCGGGCGTGAGATTGGTGATGCTGTCAACCATTCTGTGAGTTCCGCAAATCATTTTGCCGACTCAAGCCTCGCCCCCTCTGACTGCCATTCTCAGAGGCAGGCGTAGCTGGTGACGTGGCCGTTGGCGCTTCTTCTGTCACGAGTGGTGAGTTGACCCCGGACACTTCCAACCGTTAGTCACCCGAAACGGAGGTCACTTCCAAACAACTATCTTGGACAGGCGTGGATTGCCGCGTGCGGTCACGTGGTACGCGGCGTCAGGAAACTCAAGGCGTAAGGGTCGGGCCATGACGGTTCGCAAGCTATCCGTCAGTCCTCCAATCTGTCAAACGTGGTGAGTTGACCCCCAACAGCGGGTTACCGCACACACACCATCATGGGGGACAACACACCACGTTTGACAGAAAGCTATCCGTCAGTCCTCCAATCTGTCAAGTGTGGTGAGTTGACCCCCAAAAGCTAAAACGCAGTTTCATTCGA